>DASWOZ010000054.1:0-12136 GCA_036398535.1 Mucilaginibacter sp.
ATTGAAAGGTGCCGTTTTGTATGCTGGTTACCACCACCACCAAAATAATTGGCATCACAAACATTAAAGCTATCCCCACCTTATCGCGAAGCAGTACACGTACATCCTTTTGTATAGTTGCCCAAAGTTTAAACATTAGTCGCGCAGCTCCTTTCCCGTTAGGTTAATAAATAACGCTTCCAGGCTTTCATGGCAATGTTCTTTTAACAGATCATCAATATTGCCTTGTGCAATTATTTTACCGGCATCAATCATAGCTACCTGTTCACACAAGCCTTCGGCTTCGCTTAGTTGATGCGAAGTGTAGACCAGCGTAGTTCCACTATCATTTAATACCCGTAAATAGTCAATAATAGCATGGCGCGTTTGCACGTCAACGCCTACGGTTGGTTCATCTAAAAATAAAACGGCAGGTTTGTGTATTACGCCAATGGCCAGATTTACTCTTCGCTTCATTCCGCCAGAGAACTTTTGCACCTGCTTATCGCGTACATCATCTAATCCCAATATCTGCAAAAGCTCATCAATACGGTGTTTAATTTCGGGTTTGCTTAAACCCGACCATGCGCCAAAAAACTCTAAATTTTCAACCGGGGATAATTCCTGATAAAAAGAAAAATCCTGCGGCACAAAACCAAATAGCTTATTTACCTCGTTTTTCTGTTTGCCAACTTCATGGCCCAATAGCTTAATACTACCTTCATCAGTAGGCAATACTCCGGTCATCAGGTTCATCAGCGTAGTTTTACCTGCGCCATTTGGCCCGAATAAGCCAAACCGCTCCCCCTTTGCAACTTTTAAGTTAAGTTTAGAAAAAGACACATCAGTATTATCCGGATACCGGAAACCCATGTCTGTTATATTTACCGCGTAGGCGTCTGTTATTGCCATTTTAATTTCTTTAACGCCATAAAGGCCTCCTTCTCTATTTCGGCAATTTCTAACAAATAGTTGCCCATCACATTAAAATCTTCCTGGCTGCCCAATCTGCCTTTATAAATTCCCGCGGCTTGTATAGCGGCGGTACGCCATAAATCACCGGATTGCGTGAACCGTTTAGAGATTTCCAGCAATTCATCTATTTGGTAATAAGCATGCGCTTCCTGCAAAAATGCCGCGTAGATATAACGGAATCCGCCCCCGCCGGTTCCAATCTCCTCCTGCATACGCACTAACTGTGCCAGATACAAGCCTGCTTGTTTAGGGCCAAGCTTATCGCGCCATCTTTTTATTTTATTGCCGGTATAGCTAATACCGCTTACACCCGCTATTGGCCCCGGTATGTGCAGCATGTTGCGTACATTTTTTTCGATACCGCTTTTTATGCCATGTTTAATCTGTTCGTCCGTAACCGGTTTACCTTGTACCGGGTAATAAATTTGCCCCTTAGGAGCTAAAGCGCCTTTGGCAAAACGTACCCTTTCCAGTTCATAACTGGTTAGGGTAGTCGGGGTTTCCATTACCGGGTCGCTGATCAGGTAATTATCTTCCTCTTTGCCATACACAATTAAATTATGCGCGTTAAAATGGAAGCGGTATTCTTTTGGGAAATAGGTTAAATAATATACCCCTACCTGGCAGCCAACCGGCATACCTGCATCCAGACGCTCTTTTAAAAATGCTTCTGCCTTTTCGCGCGAGCTAAATTTTTTGCGGATAACTTCAATACCCAATGCCTTGCAGGTGCGTTGAAATATCAAACCCGGCAGGGTGCGAAAGGCAATTACCGGCCCGTTATTTATTTTAATAAAGGGAATATAAACAAAAAACAAACCCGCGCCTATTCCAAAAGCTAACGGCTCGGTAATTTGTTTAACGCCTATGTTTTTTAGCAAGCTGGTGGTTACGCCATTTTCGCAATGGGCCGCCTGGATATGATTAAAATTAAGCGCCATTTACCAAAGCTTTCTTAAATCCCTCTTTCCGCGCAGCGAAGAGAAGGTGGACGAGCGAAGCAATGTCCGGGTGAGTAATAGCCGCTGTGCTAAACCCCTCACTACTCCCTCCCGGGGATAGGAATCGCACAAGGCCCGCGCTACTAAAATGTTTATTAAGCGCCATTAACTATTCCATTTTTAAGTTGTTCTATACTTACGTTAAAAACATCGGCATAACGTTGCAGCTTGTTATCAGATAGCTTTTTAAATACTCCGGGGTGTAAATGTCGTTTGATCTGCCATTTCCAAAAGCCGGTATAATCTGCCAGCAGGTTAACGTCCATTAACGCCAGTTCAATATAAAATAGCAACGGACTTGCTTCATTATTTAATACTTTTTGTTTGGCTGCCGCTATACGGCCTTCAATATCTTCCCAGGCGGTATCCAGCGCGGTTATTTTAACATCCCAGCCACGGCTTTGGGTTGCTACGTATTTGCCGGAACTATCTGT
The DNA here is from genome assembly GCA_036398535.1 of Mucilaginibacter sp. GTDB lineage: Bacteria > Bacteroidota > Bacteroidia > Sphingobacteriales > Sphingobacteriaceae > Mucilaginibacter. The sequence continues at coordinate 2,390 of DASWOZ010000054.1, forward strand.
AGCGTAGCAAACTTCAGTAGTTAGTTTACCCAAAGCGCTTACATCCTGCGGAACATCTTCCTTCTTCATAATTATAGAAAGATTTAATTAAACAACCGTCAGCAAGGCGTACATGTAAGAGAAACGCGCGCTTTCAGGAACCAGTAATAATATTCTTTCGCCCTTTTTCAACCGGCCGCTGTTAAACAACTCATCTATCATTAAATAAACAGATGCCGCACCTACGTTACCTACGGTATACAGGTTAATAAACCATTTTTCGTATGGAATACCACCGCCATATATCTCTATCATATCATAGATCTTGCTTTTGAAAAAGTTACTGGAAATATGCGGTAAAAAATGGTCAATATCTTTTGCAGTAATCTGCCTTCTGTCTAAGATCTCTTTTATCTTTTTGCCGCCCAGCGCGACAATATTATCGCTCAGCAAGGTAATATCCTGTTTAACACTAAAAATAGACTGTGTCATGATCTCTTCGGGCGTATAATCCATAAACCCTTTCAGGCTACCGTCCGGCTGCTTATCACCCCCCATGTACATGCAGGTATCCATTTCATTGGCATAGGATACGCCCTCTATCCATTCTATCCTTAAGCTAATGCTGTCTTCATTCGGCTTATCGCTCATTAAAAATGCCGAAGCACCGTCTGACAACATCCAACGTAAAAAATCTTTTTGAAAAGCGATATAAGGGTTATTGCTAAGTTCGGCCAATTTATTAGCCTCTTCTTCAAAAACATCAGATACCAGCAGGCCGGAAAATCTTTCTGACCCTGTAGCTACAGCCAATTTAACATCGCCGGTTTTAATAGACAGGTAGGCATATTTTAAAGCATGCATACCAGCGCAACAAACGCCTGCAGGAGAAACAACTTCAATAGCTCCTGCCTCGGGTAGCCAACCGTGTGTCATAACCCCGTGGCTTGGCATCATCTGGTCGGGAGAAGATGTACCGCAGGATAGCAGCTCCATCTTTTTTAATTCCTCCGGCTCATCATTAAATAATTTCCTAACAGCAAGCGCGGTCATTTGCGCATTGGTGTGTGTGGACTTGCCGCCTTTTTCTAAGGCATAATACCTGTTTTTAATCCCGTTGTTACGTAGTACAATACTTTTTGATTTGGAAGGCTTATCATTAATATAACCCAGGTAAAGCTCCATATCATCATTGGCCACGGGTTCATTCGGAAAAAAAGAAGAAGTCTTATTAATATAAACAGGCATATCTTAATTTAAATTTAAATAGTATTGTTTTTTTGCGCTGATACGTTTGGGTGTAAAAAACCTGAAAAATATGGCGTCAAGTGTTATCAAAATTGGCGCGCCTACAAAAAAAGCAATTAAAAGGTAATATTTAAAAGCCCTTATCCACGGCAATTTATTTTTTCTTTTAGCAATAAAGTTGGCCCAAACCTTAAATATTTTGCTGGCGGTAGCTTCAATAACCATTAAATTATAATTCAATACCACAGCTTTATCTCTATCCAATTCACTTTGCAGGTCATCCCAATTATCAGTTTGTAAATGTGTCAAAACGCTTTCGCCAAACACCTGGGTATGCGCTATATCTGCAGCAGGAACACCCGGAGGGGGGAAAATGTTTAGATAGCGGTCCTTTTTTCCGTGAAGCATCCAATGGAAGATAGTAACAAAGCTAACCGGGTTAGGATGGGTATCTACCAAAGCGATATTCCCTATGTGATTTGCCTCAACCGCGCGAATTAGTTTTTTAACTCTTACAAACGCACTAAGCCACATATTGCGGGCCCCTGTTACGGTAATAACCGGTGTATTTTTTAAAACCGATTTTAGAACCGGGCTATTCATTAATGAATTAAACGGAATGCTTGGCGACAGGAACCAAGCCTGATAACCTAAAATAACCAGGTCATAGTTAGTTTCTTTTAATTCAAAAAGTTGCAGTTCTGCAGGCACGTCTAACTGGCAGTTGGGCATTACACTAAAAAAGCTATCGCCCGTCCATGGAAAAGGATAGGGTGTTACCGGTTTTACACGTACCGTTTCAACAGATACGCCCGCTTTAATAAGCGGCGTGGCCAGGTTATCAATAATTTCGCCCAACTGACCGGATTGGGAATAATATATAGCCAGTACCTTTTTACTCATACCTGCTTAAAAATCTGTAGCGTGCAATACTTTTGATGTTTTGCTGTAATCAATAATGGCTTGCTGTACAACAGCGGGTAAATTTTTATAGGCATTGATAATGATCTCTTTGTCGGTTTCCAGATCATTGTGATACTTTACAATTTTAGGGGCCTTTTCTTCAATAATCAAACGGAGAAAATGGTATTCTACATTTTCTTCATCGCCTGCTATCGCGGTTTCCAGTTTAATACGGCCCGCTTTAAAAAGTTTTAGCTTTTCGGCAGGTTTACCTATAAGCCCTGCTTTACGCATTAGCAAAAAACCTTCATATCCCTCCTTTTCAGGTATTGATGACGCTGTTACCAGCGTTAATTCGTTATCAATTTCATCTTTATTACCCGATTTTATGATGGCATAAAAAGCCGCTTTATCAAATTTGACGAGTAAAAATTTTGCCTGCACATTTATGCCATACATCATCAAAACAAAGGCAAATACTATTCTAAATTTCATAATTTGACTGTCCATGGGTACCTCACAAATATAAAGATTTATGCCAAGGTTTACATTAGTATGACTCATCAACCCAAATTAAGCATATTTCAATTACTTTTGGGCTTGATTAATTTAAACAAATATTTATATCCTATACTAAATAATGCAGGTTAAGTTTATTAATATTTGGCCAAGCTTTTAAAACAAAACAACTTATTATCTATTACCCATAAATAAATATCAGGTGCATCATAATAACAAGCAATTTTCAGATTGTTGGGCCATTATATTAGGCGGTTCAAGCGGTTTTGGCTTTGCAGCAATTGAAAAATTAGCCCTGCACGGGATGAATATAGCCGTACTTTACCGTGAAACGGCAGCATCAGAAAGGGCGCTTAAAGCAACCCTTGCCAAACTGGCCCAGGCAAACGCGGTAACAATTGCGCCTTACAATATCAATGCATTAGATACTGCCGCACGCCAAACGTTTATTGAACAATTGAGCGAAACTATACCAAAGCATGGGGTTAAACTTTTATTACACTCTATAGCACGGGGAAATTTGAAACCATTGATTTCAGACAAAAACCATGGAGAGCTTTCTGTTGATGATATTGAACTTACCACCTACGCTATGTCAACCAGTATGCTGGATTGGGCGAGGGATTTATTAAAAAGCGGTTTTTTTAATGAAGATGCACGGATCATTGGGTTAACCAGCGAAGGCTCTAATAAATATTGGGAAGGCTATGCGGCGGTTTCTATCGCCAAATCATCATTAGAAAGTTTAACAACTTATATGGCAGTTGAGCTAAGTAAATATGGATTAAAAACTAACCTGATACAGGCAGGCATTACAGAAACCCCATCGTTATTACGTATCCCAGGCAGTAAAAAACTGATAGAAAACGCCGCAAAAAGAAACCCGTTTGGCCGGATGACCAAACCTGTGGATGTTGCAAATGTGATCTATCTGCTATGTACTGACGAGGCTGCCTGGATAAACGGCACAGTAATTCATGTAGATGGCGGGGAACATTGCAGGTAGTAAAATAATCAACAGAATGTATAACGAAATACTAAAATATCTCCCCTACAAGTCATCATTCCTTTTTGTAGATAACATATCTGCATTAGATGCTGATGGCGTAACGGGCGACTATACCTTAAAAAGCGATGCTTTTTTTTATGAAGATCATTTTCCGGGCAACCCGGTTACACCAGGCGTTATTATTACCGAGATAATGGCGCAAATAGGATTGGTGGTATTGGGCATTCATTTAATGATAAGCGGGGCCAATGATGGAAGCTTTACTATGGATGAGGGATCATTTCCGTTATTAACCTCAACAGAGGTATCCTTTTATAAAATGGTTTTGCCCGAAGAAAAAGTTATTGTAACTTCCAAAAAACAATATTTTCGATTTGGTAAACTAAAATGCTTCATAGAAATGCACAATACGGCGGCTGAATTAATTGCAAAAGGCACATTTTCGGGTATTATTAAAAGCGCGGCAATAAGAGAGGGACGCAATGGCTAATCGTGTTGTTATTACGGGTTTGGGGGTTGTTGCTCCAAATGGTATTGGTATTCCTGATTTTTTACACGCTTTGCAAAACGGCATTTCAGGCATCAAATATGTTCCTGAATATGAAGAACTGAAATTTAACAGCCAGGTAGCCGGTCAGCCAGAATTTGAGTGGGAGCAGTTGCGCAACTATATTTCAGAAACCTCTTTATACGGATTAAAAGGCAAAGGCATTGCTTACGGCATAAAAGCCGCGCTGGATGCCTGGATGGATGCCGGCAACGCTATTGTGAGCGAAGAAACCTTGTGGGAAACAGGCTGTGTGTTTGGCAGCAGTGTGGCAGATACCGATGTTATAAAAACAGCCATTACCCGCGTTGATGCCAAAGAGTCAAAAAAGTTAGGCTCGCGTGTGGTGGAGCAGATCATGAATAGCGGTATAACCGCTTATATATCCGGGCGATTAGGTTTAGGTAATAAGATCATCAATAACTCGGCAGCTTGTGCTACCGGTACCCAGGCTATTTTTATGGGTTATGAGTATATAAAATACGGTATGGCCAAACGCATGGTAGTGGGCAGCAGCGAGTTTGTAGACAGGTACGTTTTTGGCGGGTTTGATTCTATGCGGGTACTTTCCAGGAAATTTAATAATGAGCCTCAGCGGGCATCGCGCCCAATGAGTATATCCGCAGGCGGTTTTGTGCCGGGCTCTGGTGCGGGCGCATTTGTACTGGAGGATCTGGATTATGCTTTAAAACGCGGTGCCACCATTTACGCCGAAGTTTTAGGCGGGTCAACCAATTCGGGCGGGCAGCGTAATGGCGGCACGATGACTGCGCCAAGCCCGGCAGGGGTCATCAGGTGTATTGAAGACGCTATTGCTGATGCCCAAATAAGTGCGGCAGATATAGACCTGGTGAGTGGACATTTAACGGCTACTATTGCCGATAAGATGGAAATTCAAAACTGGACAGACGCTTTGAAGCTAAAGGGTGATGGTTTCCCGCTGGTAAATTCATTGAAATCAATGATAGGGCATTGCCTTAGCGCAGCAGGTTCAATTGAGGCCGTTGCCGCGGTATTGCAAATAAAACATAACTTTGTCCACGCAAATGTTAACCTCGAAGATCCTAATCCGGAAATTTTAGAGCTAATAGGTGCAAACAATTTACCCATAATAAAGGTAGACAGGGAGGTTAACGTTGTTGCAAAAGCTAATTTTGGCTTTGGAGATGTTAATTCCTGTTTAATATTTTCAAAATATACTAATTAAATTAATGGATAGAACTACTATTTTAAGTGAACTAAAAAAAGTGCTGGCGCCGTATACGGAAAACAAAGAGATGCTGGACGGGATTAACGAAGATACGGACCTGATAAGGGATTTAAAGATTAACTCGGCTAATTTGGTTGACATCATCATAGATGCAGAATCACAATACAATATTGAAATTGATTTTGACGCTGCCGAGAAAATGTATAACGTAGGAAATTGTATTGATGTAATTTCCGAAAAACTGAACCGCACCGCGTGACAAGCACCGGCAATGATATTGTGGCCCTAAAGGCTATCGATATTCAGCGCACTACTTTACCTGCATTTTATTCAAAATTTATTACTGTTGCAGAGCAGGCATTTTACCCGCAGCCGCAATTTGCGGCTGTTCCTTTTCAAAACTTTGTTTGGTTACTATGGTCCGTTAAAGAAGCAGCCTATAAATACCTCAAAAGATCAGATTCCAGCCTTGTTTTTTCTCCCTCCAAAATTATTATTCAAAATATCTCGGTTCCTGGTATTGCAATAACGCCCAACTTAGCAGATGGTGTTTGGGAAAGCGATCAAACTAACGAAACATATTATACCGGCACTGTTGTCTATGAAACCTATCAGTTGTGTTTCAGATCTAAAATAACTTCCGCATTTATAGCGTCTGTAGTTCACAGCACGGCTGCTTTTGACCATGTTTTTTGGGGTATTAAATTAATTGACAGTACCGATAATGAAAGCCAGTCAAAACAAGTGAGAACATTCGCTTTAAAAAAGCTAAAAGCAGTTTTGGCTTTGGATGATTTACATATAGAGAAAAGTCCTTCAGGATACCCCATATTTTTGCATGTCAATAAATTAATTGATGCTCCTTTATCATTGGCCCATCATGACAATTTTGTTAGCTATTCCTTTCTTTTAGGGCAATAAATTTTACTTTTTGCTACTTTTTTATAAAAAATACTTAAATATTCAATCTTTTGCAATAAAATGACATTAAAAGACGATTTATTTGCCGTTTTTTTAAATTTATGTGGTTTTATAGGTTTAATTTGATTTTATTTGTGAAAAATATTCCAATTATTGAAAAAAAAAACATGAAAAAGAGCAGTTCTGTATTTAATATAGACAGCAGTTTTTTATATAAAAACTGTATACCGGAATGGGTTCCGGCAGTTTTGGCGAATAAAAAGAATTTTAAAGTTAAAAAAGGCGAGCTGATATTTAAAGAAGGCGACCCCGTAACCGGTATTTACTTTGTAAACTCGGGTAATGTAAAAGTTCATAAGCGCTGGGATGATGAAAAGGAACTGATTGTGCGTTTTGCTAAAGACGGAGCTATTTTAGGTCATCGTGGCTTAGGCGCCAACGCGGTATATCCTGTATCTGCCACAGCTTTGCAAGCCGGCATAGTTGAATATATTGATATGGAATTTTTTGAGGCCACTTTAAAAGTAAATGACGGACTAACTTATCAACTTCTCCAGCTTTTTGCTGAAGAACTGCGCGAGTCAGAACGCAAAATGCGTAATCTGGCACATATGCCGGTAAAAGGCCGTGTTGCCGAAGCTCTGATCATCTTAAAAAATCAATTTGGCTTAACCGACCGTGGTTTTATCAATATCGAATTAAGCCGCCAGGACCTGGCTTCATTTGCAGGCGCAACTTACGAAACTGTTTTCAGGGTGATCAATGAATTGGTGCACGAAAAACTGCTCACCTTATCCGGTAAAAGTATCTCTATCGCTAATCCCGATAAACTTTTAAAGCTCACACAAAACATCGCCTGATAGACCTATAAGGTGTTCATGAGAAATGTGCGTTGCCTAAAAAACTTTATACCTTACAGCAATGACGCCAAGAGAACGTTGCGTAAGAAATTGCCATGCTATCACTTCCAATCGACGCCCTTCTCTTATTTTTAAACAGCTTCTAAGAGTTTTCCCGGTATTGTAAAAACATTAACTTATTGGATTTTAAGTATAAATAATCATTTTTAAAATCCAGTATCATATTAAATCGCTTTAACAGGTCATTCCCTAAATAATTAATTTCAAAGCTTACCGGGTTTTTGCTGCCTAACAAATACGTTTGGATATGGGTAAGCCCCCAATTATTGATTTTAAACTAGAGGGGATAACACTATTTTAGTTTCATATTTTACACCTCTTGGATCACGCAGAACGGATGTTTTAACCAATTTTAAATTTGAGGACGGGAAATTTTGTTTACTTGCCCAGGACTGTCTAAAATAATGACTTGATCTGATCCGGTGTCCATTAAAAAATTGCCGGAATATTGTTTATCTCTTTTGGAATCAGATCTGGGTAGACTACATCCTTTTATATCAAGCTTGCATTAAATTATATAGTAGGATACATAAAAAAGTCCCTTAACAGTATGTTAACGGACTTGGATGTAACGGCCTTTAGAAACCTAACACTAATACATTTTAACCGGCAATCAAAAAATCCCTGGTTCATGATTCATGCCAATCGGGTGCTTATTGATGCGTCCATGTGCATGATCGAATAATTTGTAATCCTTGTATAATTTTTGAATCGAGTTTTGACGGGGCGGCGTGGCCGCGCTAATGATTCCAGTCTTACCAGGCTGAGGATCTGTGGTAGCTGTTTTTTTCATGATGTCCCTCTAATTTAAGTGGTTGAGTAATTGGTTACACTAAGTTAACTACAAAACCTAACATTTCAAACTTAATTGTAAAGAAATTTTTACAATTAAAAAACACGCCCGAGGGAGATGCGAGATGCTGCTGGTATTAAGGGAAATTGGATATTCAATTAATGATTTAATCCCTCTTAAGCTAAAAGCTTAAGAGGGATTAAATCATTAATTTATGTTGCGCTAAACTTGCGATAGCGATCAAAATTAGCAATACTACTGATGTCCCGCTACGCGATGCGGTTCATACAATTCTTCCAGATATTTAACTTCTTCGGCACTTAGTTTAACATCCAAAGCAGCTACTGCATCTTCCAGATGGCCGGGTTTACTGGCACCTATAATTGGCGAAGTAACCGCCGCTTTGGTCAACATCCATGCTAAGGCAATTTGCGCGTTAGGCAAGCCATGTTGGCCAGCAATCTCAGCTACACGGTCTACTGTTTCATAATCTTTGTCGGTATATAGCGTTTTGCCAAAAGCATCTGTTTTAGCACGCTCGGTTTGGTCGCCTTTTTTACGCGTTAACACACCACGGGCCAGCGGCGACCACGGTATGATCGCGATTTTTTGATCCTGACATAAAGGGAACATTTCACGTTCCTCTTCACGATAAAGCAAATTATAATGCGGCTGCATAGAAACGAATCTTGTCCATCCATGCAAATCGGCCAGGTAAAGCGCCTGCGCAAATTGCCAGCTAAACATGGATGAAGCACCAATGTAACGCGCCTTGCCAGCTTTTACCACATCATGCAAAGCCTCTAAAGTTTCTTCAATGGGCGTATTATAATCCCAGCGGTGTATTTGGTAAAGGTCAACATAATCAGTACCCAAACGTTTTAAACTGGCATCAATGGCGCTCATAATATGCTTGCGTGATAGGCCCTTGTCATTTGGCCCCGGCCCCATTGGGTTAAACACTTTGGTAGCCAATACCACTTCGTCACGCTTTGCAAAATCGCGCAGCGCACGGCCCACCACTTCTTCACTGGCCCCGGCGGTATAAACATCTGCCGTATCAAAAAAGTTAATGCCCACTTCAAGTGCCTTTTTTATAAAGGGGCGGCTTTGTTCTTCATTTAATGCCCATGGCCATCTTTCGGTAGGTGTGCCATAGGTCATGGTACCCAAGCATAGCCGCGAAACGGTCATACCGGTATTGCCAAATCGTACGTATTCCATAATAAGTAGTTGAGTTTTTTATAAAATTACAAATTGAACCCAAAACATGTTTGTTTATTGTTCGCACTAATTTAAATTAAGACATAAATATGAAATACATACGCCTTCGTCATTTAATGAATAAACCCCTTTAGGGACCACTTTATCATCCTTAAGCCAAAAAACAGAATTGGATAGCATATTTATAATTTACATCAGAAATTCTCTATACCTTTGAATAATCTATTTTCCTGTGGTGTAATGGTAGCACCTCTGATTCTGGTTCAGAAGATCGTGGTTCGAGTCCATGCAGGAAAACACACTCCCCAAAATCTTCCCGGATAAAAGAAACTCACCCATACAGGTTGCATAGCTGCCATGCTGAGTTATAAAATTTGACAAAGTCAGGAAAAGGATAACAGAGCAATCTTTTCGTTATTTATTCGACGAGATTGCCGTGTCGCCCGCTGCAATACCTCAGTATCTCCTCGTAAT
>DASWOZ010000055.1:0-14850 GCA_036398535.1 Mucilaginibacter sp.
TTCCTGAAAACGCTGGAAGAGCCGCCACATTACGCCATTTTTATATTAGCCACTACCGAAAAGCATAAAATACTGCCTACTATACTTTCACGCTGCCAGATATTTGATTTTAACCGGATCAGTGTGGATGATATGGCCGGCCACCTGGCAGGCATAGCCGAAAAGGAAAGCATCAGCTACGAAGCCGATGGCCTGCATATTATAGCCCAAAAAGCGGACGGCGGTTTGCGTGATGCGCTATCTATGTTTGACCAGATTGTTAGTTTTTCTGACGGTAAGGTTACCTATCGTTCAGTTATTGATAACCTGAATATCCTTGATTACGATTATTATTTTAACATCACCCAAAGTTTATTACAAGAAGATACCGCCAAAACGCTGTTATTTTTTGATGAGATATTAACCAAGGGTTTTGATGGCGCGCATTTTATAACCGGCCTTGCCGAGCATTTTAGAAATTTACTGGTAGGCAAAGATGCCTCAACCTTAAAACTACTGGAAGTTAGCGAAGGGATAAAAACCAAATATTTGCAGCAATCACAGGCAGCCAGTGTTTCGTTCCTGTTGTCGGCTATGAACATAGCCAATCAGTGCGACCTGAACTATAAACTAAGCAAGAACCAACGTTTGCAGGTTGAACTGGCGTTGCTCAAAATGTGTAATTTATTGTCAGTATTTAAACTGGCTACCACGCCGCTCACCACAATGCCCGCCACAGACGAGCAGCTAAAAAAAAAACCTGATACCTCAGCAATAGCTCCCGTTAAAGAAGGTAATATAAACAACGGACTATCTGTAGTGAGCGATACCCCAGCAGCCTACGCTACTTCAAAACCAGCTTCCGTTATGCCGGCTGTTGAAGTTGAAAAAGTACCTGTTGTTGCCGAAAAACCTAAAGTATTTATTCCAAACGCAAGCGCTACAGCATCTGTAAAAATCCCTTCATTAAAGGATATTAATAAAATAGCCGATGAAGCACCTGTAGATGATGATCCTTATTTGAAAGGTGACGCTAAAGAAGATTTTACTTTTGATGATTTCCTGAAATTATGGAACCTGCATGCGGCAACTATAAAGGCCGAAGGGAAGATGAGCCTATTCACCATCTTTATTTCTGAAGTACCTAAAATGCTTGGCCCTAACCTGTTTGAAATAGTGGTTGAAAATAAAGTACAGGAAAATTTATTTAAAACTGAAAAGCCGGCTTTGTTAAATTATCTGCGCAGCAGTTTAAAGAATTTTAATATTGACGTAAATGCCCGGGTTGATGAACGGATAGTGGTAAAGCGCCCCTATACCAGTCAGGAAAAGTTTCAGCATATGGCTGCTAAAAATCCGGAATTGATGGAGCTGAAGAAGCGGTTTAATCTGGATTTTGATTAGGAAATCCTTTAAGCCGCCATTCTGAGTTATAAAGTTTCGCAAAACGCTGAAGGAAAAATGGCCATGTACCCTCCATGTCATTGCGAACGAGGGGAATATCATAGAATTGAGCGACGAAGCAATCGCTTAACCCCAGTGGCTCCTTGCAATGACATAACGGATAGAATAGATCTGTCATGGGTAGCACAACGAAGAATGACAGCGCTTTATTTATCTATCATTTTTCGGATAGCCCTCTTCATCCAGGTCATCCCTGTCATCTTCTGGTGTATGTGATAAAGCCGCATCAACCGGATCGATCTCTAAATCTTCCTCATCTTCCACATGCATGCTTAAGCTATCCACATCATCTTCTAAAGATTCGTTAGGGATATACTCATCAACGGCATCATAAGGGTTGGCCTCATCATAAGTTGAGTTTATATCATCGCCGTTTTTTACAGCAGTATTGTAAGGGTCGGGATGATCATAATCCGGATCATCGCTTTTTACATCATATTCATAGCTGTTAGTATCGGCATTAAATTTTAATTGATTTTTATCAATTGTTTCGCCTAACTCATCTTTAAGGGTTCTGTCCCTGTCATCGCCTTCATTATCAAAAGCAGGATTTAAATCATCAATAATCATAGTTGTATATTTTAGATAAAAAACAGTAAAAATCCTGCCAAAAATTGCAGGTAGGATAAACAGTATAAAATTAATGGTAATATATCAGAAAAGACTAAAAAGGTATTTGTTTTTTATACGATGTAACCGTACCTACAGAAAACTTTATACCGATGGTAAATTGTGAATAAGCGTCTTTTTTATTGCCAACAGTAAAACCATCTAGGCCATCTCCTAATATAAAATTATACTGATAGCCTAAATCTATCTTAGTACTGGGTTCATTGTATTGGTTAAATATTTTGAATTCATAACCTATCCTTGCAGGGATGAGTATTTCATTGCTATTATTCTCTCCGGGTGTATAGTAACCCGGTATTTGAACCGAATAGCGATTTATACCGGTAATATGGGTCACTATGAAGCCTATACCGGTTGATAAATAAAGATTTTTGAAAGCGTTAGCAAACTGGCTTTCTGAATAGTCAATAAACTCGCCTGCCTGTAGCTGTTTCCTGATCATCACCGAAGTAAAACTATTGGCAAACTGCCTGCCAGAAAGTGTAGTAGCTATATCACCACCTTTAAGCTGCCCCGCCTGTAACTCAAAAACATAATTATTATAAGGGCTTATGTTATAGGTGAAATTAAAATGGACAGATGGCGTATTGGTAAAAGTTTCGGCATCACCATAAACTTTATTGATGCCTGCGGCAACACCCACATCATATTGTGCATAATCATATCCAATTTGAGCCTTTGCACCAAATGTTATACAGCCCGCACTAAAAATTAAAACAACAATTTTAAAAAAGTAATTCATTATAATAATTAGTGAATTAGTGTGCGAATTTTAAAGTGGTATTAGTTATAACGTTTATTCCCGAATTGGCTTCATTGATGATATTATTCATCACCAGGCTGTCTTTGGTTAGTTTGTTAACCGTATAGTTTATACCTGCAGGCGTACTTGCGTTGCCTATTACAATTGTTTGGCCGCTTGATGTTGTATTAAAAGAGTAATAGTTGGTAATTGTGCCGGTTGTATCAGAGCTGGAAATATTGACTGTAAAGTCTGGATTGAATTTATAAAAATCTTTTGTAGTAAAGTTTGTTATGATTTCAGGATATTCGGCAAAGCCTGCAAAGTTAGTTATGATGATCTCGCTTTTTAAATACCATGTACCATTTAGTGTGGTATTGCTTGTGGGGGCAGGTATCCCGGTTTTATCTATTTTACAGCCAATAATTACAATAACTACTGCAATTAAGATAAATATAGATTTCTTCATTATTTTTAATAGTTCATAAAAATAACATCATTAATCATAAAAACAACAACAAGATCATTAATTGTATACCTATCTTATTATTTACAATAGCATGTAATTAATTGCTGAACTCAAATTTATATATTTGGGGCCATTAAAAACAAAAACAAGAGCACCTGATATGTCAAAAATTAAAGTAGAAAATCCGGTAGTTGAACTGGATGGCGATGAAATGACCCGCATTATCTGGAAATTCATCAAAGATAAACTGATAGTTCCTTATCTGGATCTGGATATAAAATATTATGATCTGGGTTTAGAATATCGTGATGAAACTAACGATCAGGTAACTATTGATGCAGCAAACGCTATTAAACAATATGGCGTGGGTATTAAATGCGCTACTATTACACCCGATGAAGCGCGTGTAGAAGAGTTTGGTTTAAAACAAATGTGGAAATCGCCAAACGGGACTATCCGTAATATATTGGATGGTACAGTTTTTCGTGAACCTATTGTAATGGCTAACGTACCACGTTTAGTACCAAACTGGACAGCGCCTATCTGCATTGGCCGTCATGCTTTTGGCGATCAATACCGTGCTACTGATTTTGTAACTAAAGGTAAAGGTAAATTAACCATTAAATTTACACCTGAAGATGGTGGCCCTGAGCAATCATATGAAGTGTTTAACTTTAAAGGTGATGGTGTAGCGATGGCTATGTATAATACTGACGAATCAATCCGCGGTTTTGCGCATTCATGCTTTAACCAGGCACTGATGAAAGGCTGGCCTTTATACCTGTCTACAAAAAACACCATACTTAAAAAATATGATGGCCGCTTCAAAGATATTTTTGAGGAGATCTATCAACAGGATTATAAACAAAAATTTGCTGATGCAGGCATTACTTATGAGCATCGCCTGATTGATGACATGGTTGCTTCCGCTTTAAAATGGAACGGTAATTTTGTTTGGGCATGTAAAAACTATGATGGCGACGTTCAGTCTGATACGGTAGCACAAGGCTTTGGCTCATTAGGTTTAATGACCTCAACTTTAGTTACTCCAGATGGCACCGTAATGGAAGCAGAAGCTGCGCACGGCACGGTAACCCGTCACTATCGTGAGCACCAGGCGGGTAAACCAACATCAACTAACCCAATTGCTTCAATTTTTGCATGGACACGTGGTTTAGAGTTCCGTGGTATGTTGGATAACAACCAGGAACTGATCAACTTCTGTAAAGCTTTAGAAGAAGTTTGTGTTGAAACAGTTGAAAGCGGTAAAATGACCAAAGATTTGGCTATCACCATTAAACCAAAAGTTGAACACGGCACAGATTATTTATATACCGAAGAGTTTTTGGCAGCTATTGACGAAAACCTGAAAAAGAAGTTAGGTAAGTAATTAAATTAGCTATATAAACCCTGCCAGCTATTCCTGGCAGGGTTTTTTGTTTCAATAGAGTAAATAAATAATACAAATGTATATTTAGAGGATTAGTTTTTATATTTGTTATATGCTTGATCTTCTTAAAATAAGAAACATATTGTATCTTTTAAAAACAGAATTGATACAAAAATATCCAATAGCATCAATTGGATTATTTGGTTCTGTTGTTCGTAATGATTTTAATATGGATAGCGATATTGACATTATAGTTGATTTTAAATTTTAATAAGCCGGTTGGCATTGAATTTATAAGCCTGGCAGACGAGCTGGAAAGAAAGCTTGATCGTAAAGTAGATTTAGTTTCAAAAGCTGGTATTAAGCCGAAATATTTAAAAGAAATTGAACCCGAAATAATCTATGTCTAAGCGTCAGCCTAAACTTCTGTTAGAAGATATTCTTGAAAGTGCTGAAAAGATTATTACATATACCAGTTATTATTGTATGATTGCTTTATATCCGATAGCAAAACTATTAATGCTGTAGTGAGGAATTTTGAAATTATTGGAGAAGCAGCAAATAGATTGCCCGAAGATTTTAAAAATGAACATATTGAGATAGATTGGCACAAAATCAGAGGCTTACGAAATAGGATTGTACATAACTATTTTGGAATCGACTATAACATCATTTGGTCAATAAAAGAAAACTATTTATTTGAATTAATAACTCAAATAAAACAGTTAATTGATAATTATTAATTTATATTGAAAAATACTATGTCTGAAACATTATATCCTTTAAAATTCAAAACCATTTATAAAGACAAAATTTGGGGTGGTCAAAAAATAAAAACCTACCTGCATAAAGATTTTGGCTCATTACCTAACTGCGGCGAAACCTGGGAAATATCCGGTGTAAAATCTGATGTATCGGTTGTTGCTGATGGCGAGTTACAAGGCCGGTCATTGGCCGAATTATTAGAAACCTACAAAGATCAACTGGTAGGTAAAAAGGTGTATGACCATTTTGGCAATATCTTCCCATTGTTGGTTAAATTTATTGATGCAAATGAGGACCTGTCCATACAAGTGCATCCCAACGATGAACTGGCTAAAAAACGCCACAATTCGTTCGGTAAAACCGAAATGTGGTATGTGATTGAAGCCGACCCAGGTTCTACCTTAATTGCCGGTTTTAATCAGGAACTGAACGAGCAGCTCTATTTAGAGAAATTTAACAGTGGCCATCTAACCGATATTTTAAATAAAGAGGACGTAAAAGCGGGAGATGTTTTTTTCCTGCCTGCCGGACGGGTGCACACTATTGGCAAAGGCTTGTTAATTGCCGAAATACAGCAAACATCTGACATTACTTACCGCATTTATGATTTTGACCGTTTAGACGATAAAGGTAATAAACGCGAATTGCATACCGAAGAGGCCCTTGCCGCGATAGATTACAAGCATTACCCACAATATAAAACCAGCTATCAACCTGAAAAAGATAAAACTGTTAAGCTGGTAAGCTGCCCTTACTTCACCACCAATTTATTGGATTTTACGCATAGTAGCTCAAAAGATTATTCCAATCTGGATTCGTTTGTGATACATGTATGTGTTGAAGGCGAATATGTAGTTAAGACGGGTGGCGTATCTTATTCCGTTAAAATGGGCGAGTGTATCCTGCTGCCAAAAACTATTGATAAGGTAGAGTTGGAAACTACCACAGGGTTTAAAATATTGGAGAGTTTTATTGAGTAAAACTCCTTTGTCATTGCGAGAAGCAAACGGCATGGAGATTGCTTCTCGCAATGACAAAAGTGTTAGTATACGAATAAGATAAATAAAAGCCCAAAAGGGCTTTAGCCAAAACACAAATTTTTAAAATCTAAACCCGGCTGAAATATAAGGATAGGCGCCTTCTTTTGAAAAGCCTACCACTGCCTGTATCAAAATTAGCTGTGCCGGTAAAAAGTAAAATCCACCCCCATAGCCATCATGCCATTGCCCCGAGGCTTCGCCCGGTGCCCATACCCGGCCAATATCATTAAATCCAAGTACACCTAAGGTACCCGGCAATATATACGAGGCAAAATCCAACAGTTTTAGCCGCACTTCAAAATTATCAAAGGCCATACTTTTGCCCGTAAAACGCCAGTTATAAAACCCACGCAGGTTTTGGTTGCCCCCCAGTTTTAATTGCTCAAAATAAGTTGCGTTACCCAGCGTTGTACCGCCACCAACCCGGTTAGCGATCACTAAAACAGAATCCCTGTCCGGGTTAATATAAAAGCTAAATTCAGATTGTATTTGCCCATAGCTGTTAGAGTTATTATTCAACCCCTGCGCACCGGTGAGGCTGGTTGTCCAGTAAATACCTTTATGAGGCATAGTGCCTTTATCGCGTGTATCTGCCGAAACAGTAGCCACCGCGCCTATATAATATTCAGGACTAAATACATTCTCGCCGGGGTGTTGCTGATTATAAATATTTAAATAACGATCCGTATTATCATCGGCATCACCATTATAATACTGGCCTGCTACTCCTGCACTGGCTGTCCATACGCCATAGTTATGCTTTAGCCTAACATCCGCGTTTATGTAATTATATACATTACGGTAATAATGTATTTTTTGTGCGCCTTTATTTACAAACGTGGTATTATTACCGATACCAAAAAAATCGCTGGTATAATTGGGCCCCTTGTTCAGCACGTTAACCACCAGGTCGTTATTACCAACAGCCTTTTTAAAATCGCCAATATAGTTTAGCAATAACGAGTTGGTGCCAAATCCATAATTAACCAGCAGGCTTTGCCTAAAAGCATACGGATCTTTCCGGAACCCATGTTTCTCATAAATAAAATTACCGATAAATTGCAGGCCATAATCTTTATTATAACTGCCTAAAAGCAACGGCTGTAAAAAATCATACTTAAAGCTGTATTTATCAAAGCTGTTTACAGCGGTATCTGTTGCCGTACGTATGCTGGCCTGGCCGCTTGATGGCAGCTTGTTTTTCTGATCAGACCGGTCATAAATATACCGGTTACTTTTTCTGTTTATCGTACTGTCTATAGTAAAAGTATCCTCGTCATCCCCACCTATCATTCTCACTTTTATAGGCGAATGTTCATTGCCATGTACCGCAAATACATCTTCGCCGCCCATGCCGTATAACCTTATCTCATTAGTAACTGCCGGGTCAAACGTACGTTGATAAATTACCTGTTCCTGTTTACCATCTTTTTTCAACTTGTTTATCCGCACACTTATCTTTCCATCCGGAGTATTAGTAATATCAAAATACTCCCTCTTGTCTGATTCCGGTATCTCTACTGTTTTTGACAAGAACCTATAATATTTCAGCGCCTGTTGCTTCAACACATTCCTCCGGGCTATCAGGTTTTGGATTATTTTTTTACCACTAAGCTTATAAATCGTATCCGGCATCAGTTTAATAGCATTGATAATCACCTGGTCGGTCAATTTGCTTTGCACATAGGTAATTGCTTCTTCCCAGTCTTGCTCGCTTAAACCGTTTAAAAAATATCGGTCAAATGAACGTGCATTTAAGTTCCATCGGTTAATAGACCGGATATGATCACCATATGGTTGAAATTTAGCCATTAGTAAATGTCTTGATACCAGCCAGGGCAATATACCGGAAGTGTTATAAAAAACCTGGTCGCGATCGCGCGGCACCGGCTCATATATAATTCCGTTATCACCTTTTTTTCTATCCCACCGCCATTGATCCTCATGCCTGTCCCAATCACCCAGCAACATATCCAGTAAGCGTGCTTTCAATACTGTTTTTTGGTCAACCGCGTTATCATTATCTTCTTTTAGCTTGTCCTGCGTTTTTGGAGTGTTGTCTGTTTTTTTGGCATCTAAAGGCTCACGCTCTTCAAACAAAAACACCTGGTTTGCAAAATCTTTTTGATATTTACCAAATGCCGGATCATCGGGCACATAAACTATTTTTGGATTAGCATGCGGAATCCCTATGGCCTGTGCCATTGGCGGCACCACTATTGCAGAGAAAGGATGCTCAGCCGAAATCTGATCTTGTATAATAGTTGCCGCTACGGCTCCTCTTAGGGTAACAGGCAGTACTTTTTCGGGATATTTTTGGATGGTTCTTAACACCCACTCCTGCCCGCTGGAATCTTCTAACCTGAGCGACTTGGTTTGCATACCGCCGCCCAATTGTAATATTTTTAACCCGCCTTTTTCTTGTGTTAAATGAAATACCGGGATGGTTACCGGCGCTGCCCATAACTTGCGGTAGCTTTCACCAAAAACAGAACGGTGTGTGTTGCTTACTTTATCATAAACAGGTTCAATAGCTATTTTAATACTATCGCTCCTAATTTGCGAAAAGCTACTATAAGCCGATGCTGTTATTAAGAAAACAGTTGGTATAAATTTCAATCGTAAGTAATTGTTAAAATTCATACATGCTATTTTTTATAATTGAATTTAAAAACCGTGCCCGGTGTTATCTTATCCCCCTCATTTGAAATATACAGATTATTTTGATTATCAAAAGCTATTCCCTCCGGCTGCACAAATAAGGATGCATTAAGGGGATAAACCGCTTTAACTTTCCAGCCTGCATCTGCAACTACCAATATTTTATTAACTGACGAAAGGATATACCATTCATTAGTGATTGGGTTTTTAGTAATGGCAGACGGATGAAACTCTATTTTCTTTTTGCCAATCAGGGCTTCAATATCCCGCACATTGATGCTGAACCGACCGGTTTGTTTAACATTTCCGTTGGGTGATAATTTAAAGATATAACCACTGTTAGTTTTAGCGGTATTATCCACATCACAGTGCTTGCACAGGGCATAGAGCTGGCTGGTTTTACTGTCTGCATACAATCCTTCATACTCGCCTTGTGGCAAAACATCGTTCCATTTTTGTACCCCTGCAATATCTTTATTTCTTACCTGGCTAAAGGGGAAGATAAAAAACACACCATCACTTCGTAATAAAATTATTTGCTCGCCTAATATTGCTATATCCTCGTAATCGCCTGGCTTTCCAAATTTAGAATGGTTAACCTGCTTATCTCCTAAATGGAAATAATACACTTTTCCGTCCTCATCCTCTTCGGTATATAACGTATCGCTATTGCCATGATGAAAAGCAATGCCCGATATTTCTTTCAAACTTTCGGTCATATAATATTTTACAGGCCTATTTAAGTCATAGCCCTGCGGACTGGTATAAACTGGCATATCAATACATGAAATACCCAAAAACAAAGCTAATAAAGCAAAAAGAGAAATAAATAAAGTGGTTATGGTTTTCATACGCTTATGGCTTCTTTATGCTTTAAAAATTGATATACCGCTTGCTGCGATTGAATGGCTACATCCGTTATTGCTATCTGTACATTTTCCAACTGCTCATTAAGCATAACTGCTTGTACGTTATCCTGTAGCTGTAAGTTGATAATAGCCATTAGCTCCTGTTTGATCTGTTCATCATAAACGGGGAAACATACTTCAATGCGATTATAGATATTGCGGTTCATCCAATCGGCCGATCCTAAATAAACTTCCGGGTTGCCATTGTTATGAAATATAAAAGCGCGGCCGTGTTCAAGGTAACGGTCAACAATTCTTTTAATCGTAATATTTTCACTCATGCCCTTAACGCCTGGTATCAAACAGCAAATGCTACGAACAATCATCGATACCTTTACGCCCGCCTGTGACGCCTCGTATAATTTGGAGATCAGCGTGCGCTCTTCTAAATTATTCAGTTTAATTTGAATAGCAGCAGGCATCCCCTTTTTTGCATTGTCAATCTCCCGGTCTATCAGTTCCAGAAACCGCTGCTGCAAATTAAATTGCGCAACCAACAAATGGTTAAAATGAATCAGACCCGGCGATGTTGGTTTTTCGCGTTTAGCCAAAAAGGTAAATAACAATTCTACCTCCCTTAATATAGCGCCATTAGCAGTCATTAATACATGATCGGTATAAAAGGCGGCAGTGCTTTCATTAAAATTACCTGTAGCCAGCAGGCCATAGTATTTTACGCGGCCATTAACCCTGCGCTTTACCAGGGCAACTTTGGCATGTACTTTTAAAGCGGTTACACTATAAATAATGTTTACCCCGGCATCCTTCATTCTTTTGGCCCATTTAATATTATTGGCTTCATCAAACCGGGCCTTTAGTTCAACAACTGCCGTTACTTTTTTTCCTGCAGATGCCGCGCTGATCAACGCGTTAACAATTCGCGAATCACTGGCAACGCGATAAAGCGTTACATAAATTTCTTCAACCGCTTCATCTAATGCCGCTTCATTAAAAAACCGCAAAATTGTTCCGTACGACTGGTAAGGCGTATTGATTAACTGATCTTTTTTTCCAATACGTTCAAATATAGATTCAACTGTATTAACCGGGTAGATAATTGGCGGCCATTTTTCATAACGCGCACCAGGCAAGTTAATGGGTAAAGCAAACAGGTCTTTTAAGTTATGATACATGCCACCCTCTACCAGGCTGGTTTGTGCAATACCCCAGCTATCGCTAATTAAATGCAGTGTGCGTAATGGGATGCCGGGCTGATGCAAAAAACGGGTGGCAATTCCCAGATCCCTTTTTAACAATTGCTGCTCAATTTGCTTAGACAGATCGCCAGGATATTCATCTTTCAGATCAAGATCAGCATCGCGCGTTATTTTAAATGAATAACACCCTTTTACGGTTTCATTTTTAAAAATCTTATCCAGATTATACCGGATGACGTCATCTAAAAACAGGATGTATGTTTTATCATTCGCTTCTGCTTTAAAAAACCGGGGTAGCTGATCAGAAGGAATATTCAATACAATGGTTTTCTCTGTCTTATCCGCACACTCCAGGTTTATTAAAAAGTAGAGTTCATTATTCTTAGGGAAAAACTTTTTTTCAAACAGATCAACGGGTTGCAAAAAAGCCATTACCTGGCTATAAAAATAATCATTAACGTTAGCTGTTAAAACGCCCGGCAGTGCCTCATTAAACAACAGGTAAATATTATTTTCCTTTAACTCCGGGATGAGTTGCCTTGTAAATAATCGCCCAAAATTTTGCTGCTGACTGATAATTTTATGCTGCGCCGTTTGTAATACATCGTCATTGTTTATGCTGCTTTTTAGTTTGCCTAATTTATCCAACGCAAGCAAAACGGGCATCCTCACCCGGTAAAACTCATCAAGATTGGATGAAAATATAGCCAGGAAGTTTAGCTTTTCTAATAGCGGCGTATTACTCCTTTGCGCTTGTTGCAGCACACGCTCATTAAAAGAGAGCCAGCTTAGGTCACGATCAAAATAATAGTCTGTCATATTAATGAGCAGTTGGCGGCGTGATCCTGTCATGAATAATAGATGAAACAATAAAGGCCAGTACAGCCAATATCAATCCAAACATGAAAACATTGTACGCAACTCTTAAAAGCAGGTATTTACGCCCCAGTACAACACCTTGCGAATACACATCTTTTATTAATGTACCATATAAAAAGTCTGTATCATTCATCACCTTGATCATACCATTGGTATAATCTTCTAAACCCATTTTATAAAAATTGCCAAAAAACAGCAGATTAACGGTTTTGTTGTCAATATCCTGTTGAGTAAAAATCCCCTTGGGAATAGATGGACGAGTAGCCAAAATAGAAAATATCATAGACAGCAAACTAACTGAAAGCAGCAAAAAGCTGGGGATAGCTAAAAACGCGTTTTCATCCAGTTTCTTCAAAACTAAACTGATAATGGCAGATAAAATAATAGAGTTAACCGTAATTAATATATGCGCTTTTTTATCGGCCATATCGCTTAACCGCTGATTGTTGCCGGATGTGATCCGGAACATAGTTTCAATGCCTTTTTCAGGTCTGTCTGATTTTGATTTTTTTTCTTTAATAATCGGTGCGGTTTTTTCCCCGGGCTCAATGAGCTTAACATCCTGCTTTACAACCCCCTCTTCATTGGCCTCCACTTTATTTTTTAGTTTACGCAGGTTTTTTTGGTATTGATCATTTAACAACAATTGCGCATAATCCGTAAAATAATGATGCGACTCCATTAGCTCAAGCGTTTTTTTACGCCACTGTTGTTTATCAATATCAATATGCTTAACCGTTTCTACCTCCTTGCGTATCAGTTTGCTTTTATCTTCAAAGTCATCAGTACCTAAGTGGTATAGATCCGCATCGCATAAAATTTCCTGCAATAGGCCGGTTGGTTTTTGCGGCATTCTGGTAGCCATAATACACCCTCTAACTTTTTCAATTACGGTTGCATCAATCTTTAGTCCATTCAAATAATTAACAGCCAGTTCAGCGCTTTTTGTTTCATGATCCTTTTTATCCGTGTAATACCCGGTATCATGAAACCAGGCAGCAGCTATCACAATAAAAAAATCTTCATCATTTAACTGATAATGATTAGCCAGGCGGGTAGCCGTAGTTACCACATCTTTGGTATGTTTAACATCATGGTAAATCAACTCCGGGTCATGGTGTACCTCAAAGTAGTTAAGCACATATTGTTTTATTTCTTCTAATAATTGCTGAAATTCCATTTAATTGTTTTAAATATCCGGTCAACCAAATTTACCTTAAAAATTTACATTTAAGTAAACCGGCCCTAAAAGCTTTAATTTTAACAGGCCGATAAAGCTAAAATAAAAAGACGTTTTTGTATTACAGATAATATCTTGCTCAATATGTATATTGTGCACACTAAATAATAAGGCTTTACTGTTATCGTCATATGTATTTTAATTTAAAAAAGCGATTTTGTTCCTTGTTGTTTTTCACAATACTGTTTGCTGTTTTTTCAGCCAATATATTTGCTCAACGTAGGATACAAGATTTTGATGATCGGATTATGATAGACCTGGCCGACCATCGCACACCCGAGCAAACCGGTGTAATGCTCTTCTTGAGCAACACTTACCGCTATGGCGATATTGGTGTACCTGCCGGTTTAATGCTTGGCGGCATTATTGGCAATGATAAAGGAATGCGCGAAAACTCACTGTTTGTTGCCAGCAGTACGGCTGTTTCTTACGGCGTTATGTTATTGCTTAAGCATATAGTTAAAAGGCCAAGGCCCTTTATTCAAAACATCAACATTGTGCCGGTTTACCGTGCAGGCAGCACGTCGTTTCCATCGGGACACGCAGCTACAACTATTTCTACCGCGACTGCCTTATCTATGGCTTATCCTAAATGGTATGTAATTGCACCGGCATTTTTATGGGCTGGTTCAGTAAGCTACTCGCGCATGTATTTAGGGGTACACTACCCAACAGACGTTGCCGCGGGGGCGCTACTTGGTGCGGGTAGCGCGGTATCATTATCTTTCCTGAAAAAATAAGCGCATAAAAAAACTGCTCCTGAATTTAAGAGCAGTTTTCTATTATTTAAATTTTTAATATTAATTATCGCCAATAGCCCGGAATCCATACAGAACCTCCGCGGCGGTTAACCCAATGGCCCGCTATCCATATAGCTCCCGGACGCGGCCCTTCAACCCAATGACCTGGCTGATAAGCATAACCTCTTCCGTTAGGTGTCCATTCTTCACCTACCCATACATGGCGCGGAGAGGGGCGTGGACCTCTGACTATTACTGCGCGGCCGGGACGATGCGGCCTAACCCTTACAACTATTTGTGCGTTACTATTTGCAATGGCAAACAATGATGCTACTGCGGTCAACATAAAAATTCTGCTTATCTTTTTCATAATAGTAAGTATTGTTTATTGTTATTTATGACAAATAAATAATAAAAGAGTTTAAAATAGCACATAGCTTTTATTGCACCGAAGCTATTTAAAGCTGCCTATGTGCTTGTTTTTGATTTTTTTTGTGTACGAATTTAAATAGACTGATAAAAAATTAAAAATTCATTTTTATTTTTTTAGAGATTTAAAGGTTACAATCCTATCGATTAGTAAATTTGTAAATTAGACACCTGATCTATTTATTAATCAAAAACATGTCGCCGGCAGAAGCTAAAACCCAAATACAAGCATTAACAACCGAATTAAAACAACATAGCTATAACTATTATGTATTGGCTATGCCTACCATAGCTGATTTTGATTTTGATAGAAAATTAGAAGCATTAAACGCGCTCGAAAAGCAGTTTCCCGAGTTT
>DASWOZ010000056.1:0-5042 GCA_036398535.1 Mucilaginibacter sp.
AGTATGCAGTAGCCAACGACTTAAAGGTTTTACAGCCCCACAATTTGAAAGACCCTGTGTTTTTAGACGAGCTTAAATCATTACACGCCGATTTACAGGTAGTGGTAGCTTTCCGCATGCTGCCCGAAGTTGTTTGGAACATGCCGCCAAAAGGAACTATAAACCTGCATGCCTCTTTGCTGCCGCAATACCGTGGTGCGGCACCAATAAACTGGGTTTTAATTAACGGCGAAAAGGAAAGCGGGGTAACCACATTTTTTCTAAAACAGGAAATTGATACCGGCGATATTTTATTCACCGAAAAAATAACGCTAACCGGCTATGAAACTGCCGGCGAATTGCATGACCGTTTAATGATTAAAGGCGCGGGCCTGTTAGTAAAAACGGTTAAAGCTGTTGAAAGCGGTAGGTATAATGAACACCCGCAATCAGCATTATTACCAGATACTGAATTAAAACAAGCGCCAAAAATTTTTAAAGAGCTTTGCAATATAGACTGGAATAAACCAGCATTAGAGATATATAATTTAATACGCGGACTAAGCCCCATACCTACGGCCTACACCCTGCTTAACGAAAAAACATTTAAAATATATAAAGCAGAGTGGCAGGATACTCAACCCGGTATACAGCCAGGCGGGTTTTTAACCGATAATAAAACGCACTTAAAGTTTGCGGCTAAAGATGGTTTTATTAACGTAACGGATGTACAACTGGAAGGTAAAAAACGTATGCGTATAGAGGAATTTTTGAGAGGGGTGAAATTGTAATAATTCGCTTTTTAAAAGCTATATGGTTAATTTTATATGATGAAGCTTAAAGAATTAAAATCAGAATTTCATGAACTAATTGATCAGGTTAATGATCCTGAATTGCTGTTGCAATTTTATGACGCAATTAGTCAATCAGTAAAACCTGAAAATTCGCTGTGGCAATCTTTAAGTATTGAAAGACAACTAGAAGTCTTAGCGGCTTTTGAAGAAAGCGAGAATGAAGAAAATTTGATCTCTCTGTCAGAAATAAAATCCAAGTATAAAGAATGGCCTCTAAAGTAGTTTTTACTAAAAAAACCAATTATGATTTTGAAAATATATTAAATTACATTAAAAACGAATTTGGATCCTTAACCGCAATTCGTTTTAAAGATTTGGTGATCGAATTTGCTACTTATTACAATCTTTTCCAGAAATAGGCAGCCTTCAACTATATGATAAAAACATTCGTGTATTTTGTAATACATCGCCGCCTAAAAATCTTTTATCGTATTAAGAATGATCGTGTTATTATATTAAGATTATTCGATACCAGGCAAAATCCTGACATAAAACTCTAATTCGTTCCCCACTTATCAAACTCAGGTAAAAAATCAACAATACTTAATTTCTTTAACCCAACACGATTACCTTTGCGCCAAGCAAAGCAAGCATGGAAAGTAACCCAAGAATTGAACTTTTAAAAAATCAAATAGAACCACTACGCAGGCAGTTAATTGAACATAGCTTATATAAAAATATTCATTCTATTAATGAATTAACTGTTTTTATGGAACACCATGTATTTGCCGTTTGGGACTTTATGTCGCTGCTTAAATCATTACAGCAAAATCTTACCTGTACCACCTTGCCATGGATGCCGGTGGGTAACGCCAATACGCGGTATCTGATCAATGAAATTGTGACCGGCGAGGAAAGCGATATTGATGAAAACGGTAATCGGGCCAGCCACTTTGAATTATATTTAAGGGCCATGCAGCAGGCAGGCTGCCAGGCCGATGCTATTGTGGCTTTGTTTAAAGAGTTAAGTTTTGGCAAAAGTGTTAATGAGGCACTAAGTATTACCGAAGTGCCGTTAGCAGTGCACAACTTTGTACAGCATACTTTTGAGGTTATTGATACCAATAAAGATTATTTGCAAGCTGCTGTTTTTACCTTTGGCCGTGAAGACCTGATCCCGGATATGTTTATCAGCATAGTGAGAGAATTAAATAATCAGCTACCGGGTAAAGTAAATATCTTGCTTTATTATTTAGAACGGCATATTGAAGTTGACAGCGATCATCACTCGCAGTTAGCCTACCAAATGACTGCCGACCTGTGCGGTAATGATGATGATAAATGGGAAGAAGCTACAATTGCTGTTAAAGAAGCTTTAAAAGCACGTATTGCACTTTGGGATGGCATATTAAAAACTATTAATAGCCAGGTTGTACAGGAATGAGATACTACACCTTATTCAGCTCATCCATCAACACCTTGCTTATTTTATTAAAATAGCGCCTAACACCATAGCCCATAACGCCTTGTATACCGCGGCTGGCATTGGTTACAAAAACTTCATCAGCCTCATATAAAATTTCGGGGTTTATTTGCGCCTCGGTAACGGGAATATTTATTTTTTTGGCCAGGTCAATTACCACCTGCCGCATTACCCCTTCTACACATCCTTCGCTTAGCGCGGGTGTGTACAAATGATTTTGGTAATACACAAATACATTGGCGCTCCCTGCCTCGCATAAAAAGCCATTTTGATTCAATAAAAAAATCTCATCCAAATTGTTCTGCGCTTTAAAAATGGCCCCCATTACATAAATGAGCGAATTACAGGTTTTAATGTTCGACAAATAATTAGACGGTTTGGGCAGGTCTGTAAAAATATCAACTATCAAACCTTTGGGGTTTAAAAAATAACGCGGTTCTTCTACCGGCGTCAATTCCAAACAATATCCCATCGAGTTTTGGGTGGGTGTATACAATCCTTCTGAATCGCGGTAAACGGTTAGGCGTAACCGGCCATGTTTGGTTTTATTACGGATAGCCAACTGCTCCACCATGTCCTTCAAAAACCAGGCATCCATTTGCGAGTAGCCATCAATTTTTAACGCTTTCATACCGCGCTGTAACCGGTCGGCATGCAAATCGGCAAACTTAAGCTGTCCTTTAAACATGCGCATGCTTTCAAACAAACCATCACCATATTTAAATGACCTGTTGCCTATGGTAAGCAGCTTACTATCAGCAGGTAATATTTGTCCGTTAAAATTGATGAAGTTTGGTACCATGCTATCTAAACGCTAAGTTCACCATTTTGCGCTGCAGTTGTACCAACATATTTACGCCACTTTTCCAAAACCGAGGCAAAATCCTGTGGCAAAGGAGCTTCAAACAAAATATTTTTTTTAAGGGTGGGGTGCAAAAAGCCCAACGTTTGCGCATGCAGTGCCTGCCGTGGCATTATCTCAAAACAGTTTTCAATGAACTGTTTGTATTTGGTAAAAACCGTCCCTTTTAATATTTTATCGCCCCCATAAGTAGCGTCACTGAATAGTGGGTGCCCTATGTGCTTCATATGCGCCCTTATCTGGTGGGTACGGCCGGTTTCCAGCTCGCACTCTATCAGGGTAACATAATTTAAACGCTCTAAAACTTTATAATGCGTTACAGACCATTTTCCCTTTTCCGGGTCATCATAAATTGACATAACACGCCTGTCATTCACGCTACGGCCAATATAGCCCGTTACCGTGCCATCCTGCTCCAGGTCGCCCCAAACCAGGGCAATATATTTACGGGTTATGGTATGTTCAAAAAACTGCCTGGCCAGCCAGGTCATTGATCGTTCGTTTTTACTTATAAGCAATAATCCCGACGTATCCTTATCTATACGGTGCACCAATCCCGGGCGGCCATCATTACCCGGTAAAGTTGGTAATTGCTGAAAATGATAAACCAGCGCGTTAACCAGTGTACCTGTATAATTATTATATCCGGGATGCACTACCATACCTGCTGCCTTGTTTACGACCAATACGTCATCATCCTCATAAACAATGTTTATGGGCAGATTTTCCGGGTATACTTCTGTATCTCGTGGCGGATGGGGTAATACAACAGATATGACATCCAGCGGCTTAACCCTATAGCTGGCTTTAATGACTTTATCGTTAACCAGTACATTCCCTAATTCAATGGCATTTTGTATGCGGTTGCGTGAGGCATTTTCAACCCGGTGCATTAAAAACTTATCAATACGTAACAGCGATTGGCCTTTATCAACCACAATTCGTAAATGCTCATATAAATCTTGCTCGTCTTGCTCAGTTAATTCGGGCTCTTGTATCATTGATGCAAAAATACTTGTTTTTTGATATTATATTTTAGAAAATACCATCGTAATAGTTGCATAATATTGATTATTAGGCAATAAGTATTACTTTTATATTCTAAAACACTCAAAACCTAATTACTTTAAAAGTATGAAAAAACTTTACCCACTAATTACATCCGTCATTTTATTAACGGTTGTATTTAGCGCAAATGCACAAAATGGCTTCGACCAACTGATCAAATCGAGCCCTTTTGACGCTTCAAAAATGGTGCAGGCATATGCAGAGCCTTTATTTAAAGGCTTTGGCGAAGGCTTAAACAGCGGCTGGAATAATACGGCCGAAACGAAAAAATTTTTACACTTTGATTTGCGTATTACTGCCAACATAGCCACGATACCTACCTCTGACAAATCTTTTGATGTAACTAAAATTGGCTTATCAAATCATATTGGGCCTGCCGACCCGACAAAAACAATTGCCCCAACTTTTGGCGGTGCTAAGGTTGACGGCCCGGTAATGAACATTTATAATGATGCCGGAGTTAAGGTAAGTAATTTTACTTTACCAAAAGGTATCCTTTCTTATGTACCTGCGCCAAATGTCCAGCTTACTATCGGATTAATACATAATACCGATTTAACTATCCGTACTACACCTACCATTAAAATCAGTGACGATGCGGGCTCGGTAGGTATGTTTGGTTTTGGTATTAAGCATGACATTATACAGGATTTTACAAAAGGAAGGCCCAAACCTTTTGACCTGGCACTGGCCTTTAATTATAACCGTATTAACTATAGTAATAACCTTAATGTAAAACCCGATGGAGCAGCCACCCCGGCCCCCGGGCAATCATCAGATTTTAGTAATCAACGCATTGATGCGCACTTTAGCGGTGTAAACGTAGCTGCCATTATTTCTAAAAGATTATTGTTTT
>DASWOZ010000057.1:0-7604 GCA_036398535.1 Mucilaginibacter sp.
GTTTCAAAGTCAAATCGTTTACCAATACCTGCATTTCGCCTTTATAACCTGGTTGCAACGGTGCTTTCCATGTTTGGTCGAACATTTTATCAACTATCGCGAAAAAGCCAGGTTGTTTTGGGTCGCGGGCGTTAAACTCAATTAAACGTGCCGCACGTTCTGGGTCAAGCAGATAACCAACCGTTGTGCCGGCTGCGGTTTCTGCTGCTGCAATAGGGTCGAAAGTTGGGCCGGTATGACCGCCAAATGTTTCTACCGATGATGGGAAACCTGTAGGTCTTGGTGGTATTTTAGAGATCAACGCTTCCGGCAAAGCCAAAGCCTCTGGCGTAATGGTGCTCATCATGGCATCAAATGCGCGCCATTGCTCAGCGGGCTCAACCATTTTGGTAGGCTCCTGCCCGTCATTTTTCAAAGCGTGAGTGAAGTATAAACCACCAATTGATTTAGTAGTAGCTTCTAATTGATAACGGTGTAACAGGTACATAGGTACCAATACTTCTTCAATAGTAGCCATTGGCGCGTTTTGACGGATAGCTTTTTCAGAGAAGTTATCCAGTACATGCTTCCTTACCGCCATCAGTTTATTTAACTGATCAATAGGGTTTGCGCCGTCATCCCATTGGTTTGACATAGGGTGGGCGCCGCCGCCAACATCAGGAATATATTTAAATCCTTCTTTTAGCGTTTCCTTCATTATTTTATCCAGCTCGGCGTCTTCATTTTTGCTTCCAAAGTCGCTATAACCCCACATAATAGCACGTTTATCCCACGTGCCAATGCCTTTTGCGTAAGCGTCTGATATATCAATTGTACCATCAGCCTTTAAGCTAAAACGAGGAAAAGGATAATCCATTACTGAGGCGCGTTCTTTAGGGCTTGCAGCAAAGTTGTGGGTTAAACCTAAAGTATGGCCAATTTCATGGGCAGATAGCTGCCTGATACGGGCTAATGCCATTTCTTCCATTTTTGGGTTGGTTGGCTTGCCATCTTCGTAAGGTTGTAATAAACCTTCAGCTATCAGGAAATCCTCACGGTGACGGTCAGAACCCAGGGTTACTACACCTTTAATGATCTCGCCGGTACGTGGGTCTGCATAGGATGAACCATAAGAGAATGCACGTTGCGGGCTGCCTGAGCGGTTTACCCAGTTAACCATATTATAACGAATATCCATCGGGTCTGCACCTTCAGGTAATTCTTTTACGATGAAAGCGTTTTTAAAGCCGGCTGCTTCAAAAGCCTGGTTCCACCATGAACCACCTTCAATTAAGGCTTTTTTAATGATAGGTTGTGCACCACGGTCAATGTAGTATACTATGGGTTCAACCGGTTCACTTACAGCCGCGTTCGGATCTTTTTTGATCAGACGGTGACGCTCTATAAATTTCTTTACCAACGGCTCCGTCATTGGGGTTGCAAAATCCATGTATTGGAACGCGTTAAAACCTGAACGTGGATCGAATTTGCGGGGTTTGTAATTATTGTCAGGCAGTTCAATTAAAGCTTGGTGTACGTTTACAGTAACCGAAGTTGGGTCAGGAGCTATACCGCCGCCGCGGCCACCACGGCCACCGCCGCCACTACCTGCAAAGGTTAGCATGGCTTCAAATTCACTGTTTTTAGGGAAGTTTTTGGTGTTTTCCAAAAACACGGCAGAGCGTGTTTCATCAATACGGAAGCCACCACCACCAGCAGCGCCACCGCCTGCACGGCCACCACGGGCTGTTGCAGCTTGTGCGCTACCCGGGTTACCACGGCCGGAACCTAATGATTCGCCAAGGTGTAAAGCATCACGAAGCAGGAAAGGGGTAAAGTCAACTAACGCTTTATCACCTTCAATAGCTAAAGGTGTAAAACCATATAATACAGATTTAGCAAAAGCATTTTGCACATCTTTCACTTCATCAGGGTTGCCATTAACTGCACGGTAGTAAGTAACTGGCTCAACCAGGAAAATTTTAGGGCCTACCTTCACAAACTTAGTAATGATAGATGAAGCCTGGCCACGTTCAGGGCCGCCGTTGCCTACACCATCAACCAAGCCGGTAAAGTATAAAAACTCGGTATTGAATTTATCTATTTCTAAATAAACCTTGCCTGTTTTTTCATCGGTATAAAAATTAAAGTAGCCATCAAGCTTTTTAAAATTTTGCGTTACTGATGCAATTGATGTCGCCGGGCCGGCATTGCCACCGCCGCCACCTTGCCTTTGGGCAAATGTGAGCGACGAAAAGGCCGTTAATACATAAAAAAGTAGTAAAATTCGTTTCATACGGGTGTTTTTTGTGTTGATATGCAAAGGGTGTTTAAAATTTGTTCAAAAACGTCCCGTAAACTTAATAATAATTATGTTTTATTTAATTTTTTAAGTCAATATTCATAATGATGTTACATTTTTCGGCGCATTTTTTTAAAAATGATATTTTTTAGATAATTAACCAATGTTTTTATGCTTTCATAAAGTGCTGGTTATATGATAATATATTTATACAACTAATGATTTTTCTTCGTTTATTAGGGACATAAAAATAATATCATTATTAAGTTCAAAGTTTCTCAACCATGATTAATTCAAAACCTTATTTACTGGCAATTTCCATTTCGTTATTAGCACTTTCTTTACCGGCTTGTAAAGCAAAAAAAGCAATAGTTGCACCTGCTGCCCCGGTTGAAGTGAAAAAAGAAGAGCCTGCCCCGGTACCAAAACCGGCACCACCTGTTGAGGTTAAAAAGGAAGTGCCGCCTCCGCCTGCAAAGCCCGATTATAACTTTAGTAATATCCAGTTTGAGTTTAATTCACCTATTTTAAAAACGAGTTCATATCCAACTTTAGATCATATAGCTGCAGAAATGAAAAAAGATCCATCGGCTAAGTTTATACTAAACGGTTATTCTTCTTCTGAAGGGACTGACCAGCATAACATGATCTTATCCGAAGAAAGAGCAAGCTCTGTTAAGCTATACTTAACTAATACAGGCGTTGGGGACAGTAATTTGACTACCAAAGGTAACGGTGAAAGCAATCCTATTGCTGATAACACCACCGAGGCAGGAAAATCAGTAAACCGTCGCGTTGAAATAAAATTGGTCCCGTAAGCGGTCACAAATAGATTTGACAACTTTTTTGAAAGTTGTCAAATCTTAACTGTTAACTATAAATTTAATTTCCCCTGGTAATAATCCAAAACCTTGCTGTAAATGAAATAATCATAACGGGCGCTGATCAAGTTAAGATTGGCTGCATCCAATTGATTTTTTGAAATGATAAAGTCTACCGAGGTTAAGACACCTGCATCAAAACGGATCTTAGATATCCGGAAACTTTCGGTGTAGGCCTTCACCTCATCCAATAATACCTGGTAACGTTTATAAGCCGACGACATATTGTAGTAAGCCTGTTCAACATTTTGCCTTAATACTATTTTGGTATTCTCCTCCACATACTGATAATTTAGCAGGCTAATTTTAGCAAGAGCTATATTATTCTTTTTGATATGGTTAGTAAATATAGGGACGCTAAGGCCAAGACTTAAACCGGATGAATAATTATTTTTAAATTGGTCAAAATAACTTATATTCTCGCTGGCGCTTGAGTAATTTGTGTTTAGGCCGCCACTAAGGGATAGGGTAGGAAGTAATAGTCCTTTCTCTACTTTTAAATACTTTTCTGCACTCTGGCGTTTCAATATGGCCGATTTTACAATCGGCAATTGCTGTAAGGCGGTTTCGTAAACCTGGTCAGGGCTTACTCCATATTCTCCAATCAATTCTGCCGCGGTTAGGGGTTGAAATTCTGCATCCTTATTATACGGAATGTTCATTTGCTGAAATAAGCTCAACTTTGCACCATCCAGTGAGTTTTGCGATGTAACAACAGTAACCTGGTTGCTGGCATATATGCCCCTTGAATCATAAATATCTGACGCGGCTTTATTATTGCCTTCTTTCTCCAAAATCTCTAACCTGTCCAATGTTTCTTTGGCAACAGCCAGGGCGCTTTTGCTTTGTGCCAGTGATTCTTCGTAATCTAATATCGATAAATAGCCTGTTATTATATTTACTGTAACGGCGTCTTTGGCAGCCTGATAATCCATTTTACCCGCCTGGTAGGCCAGCGAAGCTTGTTTAATGTTATTTTGGAGTGCCAATCCGTTAAATAAGGTTACACCTGCATTTAAACCATAACTGTCAGAAGTTAAAGATTGGTTGATATAGGTATTGGTAATTGGGTTAACCGCCCGGCCCTGATTAAGTGAGCGTCCTACACTACCCGTTAAGGATGGCAGCAGGTTCTCTCTGGTTTGTTTATAATTTATACTGTCGGTCATTAAAGTAGTGCCTGCTTGCTTAACATTTAAGTTATTGTTAATGGCAATTTCAAGGCATTCCTGTAAAGTTAATACCCGGCGTTGGGCATTAGCTACCTGGCTGCCGGCAATAAAGATTATCAGGAATAATATATATTTATTTAGTCGTATCATAATAGCGTGGTAGTTCAGACGGTTGTTGATGAGCTTATTTTCCCATCCAACAAATCAATAATATGGCTGCCATAGGCGGCATTTTTTTCGCTGTGCGTAACCTGTATAATGGTTACGCCGTCTTCCTTGTTCAGTTTTTTAAACAGCCCCATAATTTCTTCACCCTGTTTGGAGTTTAAGTTACCTGTAGGTTCATCAGCAAGCAATAGTTTTGGCTTGGCTATCAATGCACGGGCTATGCCCACCAATTGCTGCTGCCCGCCTGACAGTTGTGCCGGAAAAAGATCTTTTTTGCCCACAATATTAAAACGGTCAAGTGTATCGGCTACAAGCGCCTTGCGCTCGCTGCCTTTAATGTCCTGGTAAATAAGCGGGGTTTCAATGTTTTCATATACGGTTAGCTCATCAATTAAATGATAAGCCTGAAAAACAAAACCAATGTATTGTTTATACAACGCCGACCGTTGTTTTTCTTTCAACTGGTGTATCGGCTGATCCATAAAGTAATGATACCCTTCAGATGGCTGATCAAGCATACCAATAATATTCAGCAAAGTTGACTTGCCCGAACCTGAAGGGCCCATAATTGATACAAACTCACCCTGGTTAATATCCAGGGTAACGTTATTTAATACGGAAATTTTGTTTCCGCCGGTTTGATAGTATTTTGAAATGTTTTTTAGTGACAACATAATTTTAGATGGAAATAGTATCCGTTAAATGGATCATAGTATATCAATAGTATACCAAAATTATAATAAACTATAAATCAGCTATTTATGTATATATCGAATTGCGTAAACTGTTCGCTAATGTACGATACTGTGCGGTTACGATACAGTGTTAATGATCGTCTGAACCTGAATTTATAGAGTATAGAAATTATCAAAATTTACATTAGCATTTTGTAATTCCCAAAATTCCGGTTCAGAAATTACTCACTCCTCAAACTCTTAACCGGGTTGGCCATAGCGGCCCTTACCGACTGATAGCTCACCGTTAAAAACGCGATCAATAAAGCAAGCCCGCCCGCCGAAACAAATACCCACCATTGTATATGTGTACGGTATACAAAATCCTGTAGCCACTTATTCATCACATAATAAGCAACCGGCGAAGCGATTAGGATAGATAATAATACCAGTTTTATAAAATCAGAGGAAATCAATCCAACTATATTTAACACGCCTGCGCCCAGTATTTTACGGATTCCAACCTCGCGCACCCTTTGCCTGGTACTAAATACGGCTAACCCGAAAAGGCCCAGACAAGAAATAAAGATAGTTACCAGGGTAAACACAGTTAAAATACTACCCGTGCGCTGTTCAGTTTGGTACATGGCTTCATATTCTTCGTCAAGAAAATGCGATTCAAAAGGTGTGTTAGGATAGAATGATTTCCAGGTTTTTTGTATCTGTGACACAGTATTGGCCATATCTGCACCCGATGTTTTTATAAGTAACTTCCCAAAATAATCATATTGGGGGAACAATATGATAGGGGCAACCTGCTGATGTAAGGAGGCAAAATTAAAATCATGTGTAACTGCCCGTATTTCGCCAACACGGTCGCCCAGGGCTATGCGTTTTCCAACAGCATCTTCAGCTTTCCAGCCCAGTGCTTTGGCTGCTGTTTCATTAATGATGAAGCTATATTTCCTTTTTTGGTAATTAGTGTCCAGCACTTGTTGCTCATCTCCCAAAGTGAAATTATTTCCGGCAATTAATTTTATGCCGAGCGTATTGGTGAAATTTCTTTCAACAGGAATAGCCGTAACGGATAGTTCCATTTTGTCTGAGTTCCCTTCAGCGCTGTTAATGGTATACCCACCTTGTACATTCACCGGCGAATCGTACGAAGCGCTGATGCTTTTAACGCTTTGTTGTTGCATCAGTTGATTTTTAAAAGCCTGTATTTTGCTGAATGGCACTCCGCCAATATCTATCACCATTACCTGGTTGCGGTTTATTCCGGTATCTAAGTTTTGAATATATTTAAGTTGGTTGCCGGCAATAATTGTGCTGATGATAAAAAATACCGATACAGAAAATTGGAATATCACCAGTGACTTACGTAAGGTGCTGCTCCCCTGGCTGCCGGTTGATTTACCTTTTAAGGTAACTATAGGTTTAAATGCAGAGAGGTATAGAGAAGGGTAGGTACCCGCTATTAATGTAACCGCGACAAACAAAACTAATAATGCTAATACCAACCATGACGTATTCCATATCTGGAAACTTAACTGATTACCCGTAAAATTGCTAAATCCCGTAAAGCTAATCCACGCCAATAATACCCCGGCAATTAGCGAAGTAAATGTAACAATCGCCGCTTCTGTAATAAATTGCACAAACAATTGGCCACGCAAAGCGCCCATTACCTTGCGCACACCTATTTCATGAGCACGTTCTATTGATTTTGCAGTTACCAGGTTCAAGAAGTTAATACAGGCCAGTAAAAGCAATATGATGGCTATAGAACTTAGTATATAGATATATTTAATATTGCCAGAGGGCTCTAAATTAGAGCTGGCCTTTGAATATAGGTGTATGCTGGTAAGCGGCTCAAATGTATACCATGTTTTATGGCCGTTTTTTTCGTTATTGCCAGGCAAGTTGGCTACATAAGCATTTATCCTTTTTTCAAAATTTTGCTTGTTAACACCCGGCTTTAACAATAGGTATGAATAATCATTTGCAGAATTCCATTGCCTTGTTTTTGACCTGGCCATCATAGCATAGGTGCCCATCATATCAAATTTGATTTGCGAATAGGCAGGTATATCCTCAATAACACTCGTCACCAGCATATTGCGGGTAGTGTTTATCTTCATTACTCTGCCTATCGGATCGTCATTACCAAAATATTTTTTGGCGGTAGATTCGGTAATAACAACAGATTCTACCCGGCTTAACGCGGTAGCAGCATTACCTTTTAAAAATTTAAAACTGAATATTTTAAAAAATGATTCATCGGCAACCAGCATCTTATGTTCGTTAAATAACTTGTCGCCATATTGAACAGTTGCCGGCCTGGAGTCGGTATAATTGTATATGCGTACCCCATCTGCCACGTCCGAAAACTCTTGCTTAAATACAGGTACCGGGGCGGTAGGCGTAA
>DASWOZ010000058.1:0-1963 GCA_036398535.1 Mucilaginibacter sp.
GGTATGCATCCGTATTTTTAAAAGGCGGGTTAACGCTCAACCCTGCTAACTCATTGATCAATAATATAGGGCATGGTGGTACAGGGGTGCACTCCAATATTGAGGGTATGTATCAGACCAAGATAGCTCAAAACCCAATTAAACATTTCCCTGACGAAATTAAGGAAGATCAGCAGGCTTATGAGGCCATCCGTCATTTCCTTAAATACCGTAAAGGCAGTTTGATACAAAGAGGGGTACGATATATTGTAAAGTTGAAAGTAAGGTATTTCGCAAAAAAATAATCCCTATGTCATAGCAACGACATGGTGGGGATATTGGGATGGATTGGTATAATTAAAATAAAAACCATGTCATTGCGAGCGTAGCGCGGCAATCTCGTCCCCGACAGGCTGGCCCGCTATCTATCAGCGAGGAGATTGCTTCAACCGCACAGGCTCCCCACATTTCCCTTGTTTCGCAATTGCGAGCGACAGCGTGGTAATCTCATCTTAGATAGGCTAACATTCTGTATATCAGTGATGATATTGCTTTGCCGTTCCTCCTCAATGACAAATTTGGCTTGATCCTTTCTAAATGCCATAGTGGAGAGTATTAGGATGGATTGATATGATTAAAATAAAACAAATATTATGTCATTGACATATTAGCGTTTTCTATTTCAAATTTGTTATAATCCCTGAAATTGCCGTAAACGATTTGCAAAAAAGCGGGCTTAACATTGAATACGGCTTAAAAATAACAACGGGTATAGTTTTTAATAGAACTAAAAGTTATTTGAAATGAATAAATGTATTTTTGAAGGATGTTAAAAGTGGTGCATTTAAATACCTATGATGGTAACGGCGGAGCAGGCCGGGCCTGTATGCGCCTTAACCGTGCATTACTTAGTCAAAATATCGATTCTAAAATTATTGTACACTATAAATTCGGGAAGAATCCACAAATAAAGACCTTTAACCGTAACTTAATTCAAAAAGGTTATACCGCAGCCACCATTGTTTTTGAACGTGTAATGGCTAAACGTTATTTGAAGCCGTTGCGTACGCCCTTTTCATTTGCCTGGTTCGGTCGGTCGGTTATTCACCATCCTGATGTTAAAAATGCCGACATTATACACCTGCACTGGGTAAATCATGGCTTTTTAAACCCAAAGCATATAGCCGAACTGGCGAAACTAAATAAACCCATAGTTTGGACCTTTCATGATAGCAATGCCTTTACTGGTGGTTGCCATGTGCGTTATACCTGCGATCATTTTTTACGCGAATGCGGTTATTGCCCTTTGTTAAATAAACCTTCGGCAGATGATATTTCACACCGGGTATGGCTGCAAAAAAATGAGGCCTATCAAGGTTTGCCAATAACTGTTATAGCGCCAAGTAGATGGATGAAAAGTTCGGTACAGGCAAGTAGCTTAATGGGCGGCAGGCTGGTAGACCAAATATCCAATACTTTAGAAACCGAATTGTTTAAACCAACAGATAAAAAGCAGGCAAAACAACAAGCAGGCTTGCCAACCGATAAGTTTATATTTTTAAGCGGGTTTATGCCCTCAAGAAAAGACCTGCACAAAGGCACCCAATATTTACTGGACAGCCTGCAAATGCTGAAAGACAGATTAGGCGCAAAAGCCGATGAAATTGAACTGGTTGTATTTGGTAACCGCAATACGGAGGATGTGCCTGATTTTCCTTTTAAAACCACTTTTTTAGGCACCATCAGTAATGATGAACAATTGGCCAATTGCTATGCCGCGGCCGATGCGTTTTTAATTCCGTCATTAGAAGATAACCTGCCTTATACCGTAATGGAGAGCCTGGCTTGCGGTACGCCGGTAATAGCCTTTACCACGGGCGGCATACCCGATATGGTGCAGCATCAATACAATGGCTACCTGGCCGAATATCGTTCGGCACAGAGCTTTGCTGATGGTATGGAGTGGGCCATTACTTATCCGCAA
>DASWOZ010000059.1:0-7205 GCA_036398535.1 Mucilaginibacter sp.
CAGGCCGGGAATGTATTGCAGGAGTTTACTTTAAAAACCGAACAGGTTTTAAGCGAAGAAACAGCATGGCTGATGCTATATATGTTTAGAGGCGGTATGGAAGAACCAGGCGGCACTTCACAAGCTTTATGGGAATATCCCGGCCTTTGGAAAAAAGATAACCAGATAGGCGGCAAAACAGGCACATCGTCTGATTATGTTGATGGCTGGTACATGGGGATTACTAAAGACCTGGTAACCGGTATTTGGGTTGGGGCGGATGACCGAAGCGTACACTTTACAACATCAGAAAGCGGTGAAGGCTCGCACACGGCGTTACCTATTTTCGGTAGCTTTATGCAACGGGTTTATGCCGATCCAAACTCGGGTTATACCTACGGGCCATTCCCTAAACCGTGGTCAAAAATTACTAAAGAATACATGTGTCCGTCACCCAGGTTAAGTGCAGATACCGCCGAAACAGATAGCTTGTCTATGCCGCCGGATTCTACTGGAATATTACTTAAACCCGTAACAAATGAAACTAAACCACCCGGAACACTTTAATAGCTTGTTGATACTTAATTAATTTTAATAAGCAACCTTTTAATTAGTTTTTAAGTAATTGTTGTATAAAGCTTCAATATACCCGATGATTAATAAATTGGCCGTTGCAATAGTTTTATAATAAGGCATTGTTTAAATTAGCATCGTAATCTATCCTGCATGCATCACTTTTTCCCTATTATCAATAAAGCGAAAAAAGTTTCCCTTCTGTTAGTCTGTCTTGTTGGTTTAATGGCGTTTAGCTTTACTGCAAAGGCGCAATATTTTGGGCAAAATAAGGTACGGTATAAGAACCTTAAATTTAAGATCTATAAAACCCCTCACTTTGAGATATATTATTACCTGAAAAATGATAGTATGATAAGGCGCTTTGCACAGGAAAGCGAGCTATGGTATACTTTACATCAACAGGTTTTCAGAGATACTTTCAGGAAAGCTAATCCAATCATACTGTATGCCAATCACCCGGATTTTCAACAGACCACCGCTATTGATGGCTCAATTGATGTGGGCACAGGTGGTGTTACCGAGGGTTTGAAGAACCGTGTAGTAATGCCGGTTATGGAAAATAACCAAATGACCAGGCATGTTATAGGGCACGAATTAGTACATGCTTTTCAATATCATTTATTAAAAGAAAAGGAAGAGGCTAATTATGATAACATTAACAGTTTGCCATTATGGATGATAGAGGGTATGGCCGAATATCTTTCTTTAGGAAAAAAGGATGCCTACACAGCCATGTGGATACGTGATGCCTACTTAAATCATGATATACCTACCATAAAACAACTTACCGAAAGCACTAAATATTTCCCTTATCGCTATGGCCAGGCATTTTGGGCATTCATTGGCTCAACTTATGGCGATACGGTAATTATGCCGTATTTTAAAAACACAGCCCGTTTCGGTTTATCATACGGCACTAAACGCACTTTTGGTTATGATGATAAAACACTGTCATCGCTTTGGAAAAACTCGATTGAAGCCACCTATAAGCCTTATTTAAAAGATACAGCGCAGATTCCGGTTGGCCATTTATTGATCAATGATAAAAATTCTGGGAAGATGAACGTCGCGCCATCTGTAAGTCCCGATGGTAAATACCTGGCTTTTTTATCTGAAAAAAATCTATTCACCATGGACCTTTATTTAGCAGATGCTAAAACAGGCGAAGTGATCAAAAAACTAACCAGTAAGGTATCTAACTCACATATTGACGAATTTAATTTTATTGAATCTGCGGGCACATGGTCGCCGGATGGTAAACGTTTTGCCTTTAGCGTTTTTAATAAAGGGCGTAACCGTATGCTGGTGGTTGAAGTTCCCAGCGGACGCATATTGGATGATATATCAATGGGCAAAGCCGAGCAATTCAGTAATCTTTCCTGGTCGCCGGATGGAAAGAACGTAGTTTTTCAAGGCCTATCCGAGGGACAGGGTGATCTCTATCTCTATAATTTCGACACTAAAAAAATAAAACAATTAACCAACGATAAATATTCCGATTATCAGCCAAGCTTTTCAAAGGATGGCAAAAGAATCATCTTTTCAAGTGACCGAACTACGTACGATCAATCTTTATCGCAGGAAATCACTTTTAACCTCGCTGAGTATAATCTTGAAACAGGGAAGATCACCAATATCAAAATATTTAATGGCGCCAATAATTTAAACCCGCAATACTCTTCGGATGATAAGCAGGTTTATTTTTTATCTAACAAAGATGGCTTCCGTAACATGTACAGATATACGTTTGCAACGGGTAAAGTTGAACAAATGACCGACCTATTTACGGGTATCTGTGGGATTACTGAATATTCGCCTGCTTTAAGTATTTCTAACAATAACGATATTGTTTACTCCTATTACCGGGCTCAAAAGTATTCACTATATAACGCCAAAGCATCAGATTTTACAGCAAAACCAGTTGATGCTGAGCATACCAATTTTGATGTGGCCATGCTCCCGCCGTTTCGTTCGGTTGGGGTTGATCTGATCAATTCCAACCTGAATAATTACCTCGCTTATAAAAAATTTCCGGCCGATTCTATAAAAAGTCAGGCTTATCAACCGCGTTTTAAGTTAGATTACCTGGCCAGCAGCGGTGTGGGCGTTTCGGCAAGTGCATTTGGTACCGGGCTGGCAAGCGGTGTACAGGGCGTATTTAGTGATATATTGGGCCGTAATCAAATTTATGCCGGGGCCGCTGTAAACGGCGAAGTTTATGATTTCGGCGCGCAACTATTATACGTTAATCAAACCAGCCGGTGGAACTGGGGCGGAGGCATATCTCATATCCCTTACCAGTTTGCCAATTACAATGTGGTATCAACCACATTTACTAATAATGGCAAAACCGTACCTGCTACAGAGGAACGGTATGATCTGATCCGTATTTTTCAGGATCAGGTTTCCTTGTTTACCTCCTACCCGCTTTCAAAAACCACACGTGTTGAGTTTGGCGGTAACGCATCTGAATATTATTACCGGGTTGACAGGTACA
Source organism: Mucilaginibacter sp. (assembly GCA_036398535.1). Classification (GTDB taxonomy): domain Bacteria; phylum Bacteroidota; class Bacteroidia; order Sphingobacteriales; family Sphingobacteriaceae; genus Mucilaginibacter. The sequence goes on from DASWOZ010000059.1 coordinate 3,053, forward strand.
GCACTTATTATGATGCAGCCGGGAATGTTTTAGATTATCAAAAAAACCATATCGCTAATGACGCTTATAATAACGATGCGTTAAACAATGGAAATATTTTGAAACCATTTACGGTTTATGCCTTAAATACCTCGTTAATTGGTGATAATTCATTTTTTGGAGTCGCATCTCCGCTTAATGGTTTCAGGTACCGCTTACAGGCCGAGTATGATTTTGGCACATACCAATTTTTTGCACCGACACTTGACGTACGCGAGTATGTACGTGTAGCGCCGGTCACTTTTGCAGCCCGTTTTTATGGTTACGGGCGCTTTGGTAATTCAAATGGCTTGTACCCGTTATATGTAGGTTATCCGTTCCTGATTCGTGGTTATGAAGCACAAACATTTTACAACAATAGCAATGGACGCCCAAGTAACGGGTTTACCATAGATCAGCTTTCGGGCACGCGCACAGCGGTAGCCAATTTTGAAGTAAGGTTGCCTTTTACCGGTCCTGAAAAACTATCGCAGATAAAATCAAGATTTTTCTTTTCAGAACTTAACGCGTTTTTTGATGCCGGTTTGGCTTGGAATGCCGGTAACCAGATCAAATTTCAAACCGCACCTGATCGTATTGGAACCGATGCAAACGGCAACGGAATTTATAATACCAACCAGCGGGTACCCGCGCTAAGTACTGGTGTTTCTTTAAGAGTTAATATATTTGGCTATTTTGTATTAGAGCCATATCTGGCCGTTCCGTTAAACCGTAATGATGTTTCAAAACCAGTATTTGGTTTAGGATTTACGCCCGGATGGTAATTCATTAAACAGGATAATAATTGTTGTTAAAACTAAAACGTACACAAACAGTTTAACCGTTATTATACTTTATATAGATTTATGAAAAAGCTGATTTTTTTTAATTTACTTATTTTAAATAGTTTAATTTTATTTGCACAGGCTGCACCGGTTGTAACCGCTCCCGGCGACAGTGCTAAACTGAAAGCAACCTACCCGGTTAAAACAGAAGATATTAAAAGTTCTGTTTTGCCAACCAGCAGCATTGCCGACAACATAGCCTCGGTAAAAACCTTCAGCAAGTTTTTTAATGCTGTGCAAGCCGCCGGTTTAAACGAAACATTTAAAAGCAAAGGGCCAATAACCGTATTTGTGCCGGATGATAACGCATTCGGGAAAATTACTCCCGGTAAATTAGATACTTTACTGCGGGCCGATCATAAACCGGATTTAATCGCCTTTATAACTTACCATGCCATCCCGGGCCAAATAAAATCAAAAGATATAGCCAGGCAAATTCGCACGAATAAAAATCTGGCCACTTTTACCACATTAGCCGGTAGTAAACTCATGGCCAAAATTGATGATAACCGTAATATTATTTTAATTGACGAAAATGGCGGACAAAGTACAATTAGCCGTTTTGACATAGAGCAAAACAATGGCATATTGTTCATCATCAATTCGGTATTGATCCCTAAAAGCAGGTTGTTATAAACAGACCGGAGGATGACAAACCACACTCGAAAAAAATACGTAATTTCATAAACTACCAAAGTCAATTTAACTTAAATAGGAAATGAAAAGATCAATTTTAGTGCTAATGATATTAGGTACTGTGATATTTGCAGGTTGCCAAAACAGCAACGGACAAAATAAAACAGCATCAAGATTAAGCAAGCCTCCGGCAGAATGGAAAAAAGTTTTAAGTGATAATGCTTTTTATATTATGGTTGAAAGCGGCACAGAACCGCCATACCAAAATGCTTATTGGAACAACCACGAGAAAGGTGTTTATATAAGTGCGGCCACTGGCGAAGTTTTATTTAGTTCGGACGATAAGTATGATAGTCATACCGGCTGGCCAAGCTTTGTTAAACCTGTCAACGCTAAAAAAATAAAAATTGTTACCGATAAAAGCGACGGAATGGTACGTGACGAAGTAATTGAAGCCAGCACAGGCTTACACCTGGGCCATGTATTTGATGACGGCCCTGCCGACAGGGGCGGCAAAAGATACTGTATGAACTCCGGTGCGCTTAAATTTATCAAAAAGTAGCAACCCTTCTATTTGAATTTATAGACGGGCGCAATTGCTGCCTTACCCTTATATTACTTTCAAAGTTTAAACCAATGGTCAGGTCTACCCAATCCGGGTTAACAGATCTGATCATTTTTTCTTTTTGCGGTCTGGTATAAGTGCTCACCACTTTAAAACGCTCCATGGCCTGCTCTTCTGTATTAATCTCCTCAAAATAAACTAATCGGTTCAAATGCTGCGCGCAATCAAAAAATAAAGTAGGCATTTCGCTGTAAAACTGTAAGGTTTTTAAAAGATCTGAGCATAATCCTACATGAAGATTGTTCCGGTTTCTGTCTGTAATAATATAAATAAAGCGTTTCATTGAATAAAAATTTTATTGTTTAAAAAATAATTACTAATTTTATGAGCATAAAAATACTAATTATTTTAGCAATTCCAAATTTTATGTCAACAATTCCATCAAATATTAAATTTCTAAGGAAAAAGAAGGGTCTGACCCAGCAACAATTTGCGGATCAGATAGGTATCAAAAGATCATTGGTTGGTGCATATGAGGAAGAAAGAGCTGAGCCCAAGTATGAGTTACTAAAAAAAATAGCATTATTTTTTGATGTTTCTATCGATGACTTCATCAACGAAACCATTAATGAAAAGTGGGCGCCTAAGCCCAAAGGTAACCAATCGCCATTGCGTGTATTAAGTATCTCTGTTGATAAAGATGATAATGAGAATATTGAACTGGTGCCTATGAAAGCCAGCGCCGGTTATTTAAATGGCTATGCCGACCCCGAGTATGTGGCACAACTACCCAAATTTTATTTACCCATGTTTAAGCAGGGTACCTTCCGCGCCTTTGAAATTAAAGGGGATTCTATGCTTCCGTTGGTATCAGGTACTACTATTATAAGTGAGTATGTAGAGAACTGGAGCGATGTAAAACCGGGCGAAACTTATGTTATTATCTCAAAAACCGAAGGCATAGTATATAAACGTATAGGCAACAAATTTAAGGACAATAAAAAACTAAAGCTAATATCTGATAATCCGGTATATGACCCATATGAAATCAGCGGGGAAGACATCCTGGAAATATGGAAAGCAAAGGCTTATCTGTCAACCCATTTACCTTTGCCAACGCCTGAACCTACGATGGAAAGCCTGACTAATATGATGGCACAAATGCAGCGTTCCATAGCAAAAATGCAAAGCAACAATTAAGTTACATCTTGGAGTTTTAAACCTTTAGCATATATCTTTATCAAATACTAAAACATTTAAAACTGAAGAAAATGAAAAAATTATTGTTAATGTGCTGCGTACTGGTTGGAATCAGCGCGGTAAGCCACGCACAAGGCAGACAACAAAGGAGCCCGGCAGATCAGGCTGCTGCTTTGAAAACATCTTTAGCACTTACTGACGACCAAACTGCTAAGATCACAGCTATTTATACTGCACAAGCTAAAACCACTGATAGCTTAAGAGCTGCAGGTGCTGACAGGGCTGCGATGGCTCCGGTAAGAACAGCCACTATGGCTAAAGTTAAAGCGGTTTTAACTCCAGATCAAGCTGCTGCTTTTGATAAACAACAAGCTGAAATACGTGCAAGAATGCAACAAGGCGGTGGCGGCGGTGCCCCACCAACACCACAAAAATAATACAAACAAAAACGGCCCAATGGCCGTTTTTTTATTTTAATACAGTTTCATAATTTTTATATTAGCTATAAACCAATTCAAACCCAAAAAACTTAAAGAAAATGAAAAAATTATTATTAATGTGCTGCGTTATGATGGGTATCAGCGCGGTAAGCCATGCACAGGGGCGTGGCAGGCAAACACCTGAGCAACAAACAGCCGCTTTAAAAACCTCTTTATCCCTTACTGATGATCAGGCTGCTAAAGTGATGGCTATTTACACAGCTCAGTCTAAATCAATGGACAGCTTAAGGACTGCCTCTAATGGGGATATGCAAGGCATGATGCAAAAAATGATGCCTATGAGGACAGCAACAAATGCTAAGATCAAAGCTGTCTTAACACCAGACCAGGCTGCAACCTTCCAAAAACAACAAGATGCACAAGCTGAAATGATGCGACAAAGAATGCAG
>DASWOZ010000060.1:0-6526 GCA_036398535.1 Mucilaginibacter sp.
CAACCTGGGCATGTACCGCATACAAATGGGTGGTAATGATTATATTTTGAACGAAGAGATAGGCCTGCATTATCAATTACACCGTGGTATTGGGGTGCATCAAACCAAAGCCAATGCCAAAGGCCAGCCTTTAAAGGTGAGCATATTTGTAGGCGGCCCACCATCGCATCCGGTGGCAGCCGTTATGCCTTTACCTGAGGGCTTATCAGAAATGACCTTTGCGGGGGCATTGGGGAACCGCCGTTTCCGGTATTTTTATGATGATGAAGGATTTTGCATTTCGGCAGACGCTGATTTTGTGATCACGGGGACGGTAATGCCGCATGAAAATAAACCAGAGGGACCGTTTGGCGATCATTTGGGCTATTATAGCTTAAAGCACCCATTTCCGTTAATGAAGGTGCATAACGTGTATCACCGTAAAGATGCCATCTGGTCGTTTACGGTAGTTGGCCGCCCGCCGCAGGAAGATACCAGCTTTGGCGCTTTAATACACGAAATTACCGGGTCGGCATTGCCTAAAGAGATACCGGGCCTGCATGCCGTAAACGCGGTTGATGCTGCGGGCGTGCACCCATTATTGTTTGCTATTGGCAGCGAACGTTATACGCCTTATCTTAAAGAACGTAAGCCACAGGAGCTATTAACCATAGCCAACCATATATTAGGCAAAGGGCAGTTAAGCCTGGCTAAATATTTATTTTTGGTGGCTAAAGAGGATGACCCGTTACTTGACGTAAATGATATTGGCGCGTTTTTAAAACATATACTACAACGGATAGACTTAACCCGCGACCTGCATTTTTATACCAAAACAACTGTTGACACGCTTGATTACAGTGGCGACGGACTTAACTCGGGCAGTAAAGTGGCGGTTACCGTAGCCGGGGATATTAAGCGTGAGCTATGGAACGAGCTGCCTGCCGGTTTTAACCTGCCACGCCCATTTGATAGTTTTAAAATGGTAATGCCGGGTATATTGGCCGTTGAAGTTCCCTCAAATATCCGTAGCAGCGATATGCCGTTAATGCTGGAAATATTACAGGAACATTTAGGCGAGATGGAACTGGACAGCCTACCGTTAATAGTTTTGTGTAATGATGCCGCCTTTACCGCCCAAAATCTGAATAACTTTGTTTGGGTAACCTTTACCCGCAGCAATCCATCGCATGATATTTATGGCATTAACAGCTTTACGGAGCATAAACATTGGGGCTGTACAGGTCCGCTGATTATTGATGCGCGTATAAAGCCGCATCATGCACCGGTGCTGGAAAAAGATCCCAAAGTGGAGAAGCTGGTGGATAGGATGGGTGAAAAAGGTGGCGCGTTGTACGGGATTATATAGTCTATTAATGATTCAAAAAATAATGCTGCAACAGTAGCATTGTTTTGGCATCAATAAACCAGCCTTGTTTTAGCTTTTCGCGTGCATCATTAAGTGTCATTTCAATTAATTCAATATCCTCGCCTTCGCCCGCCTTTCCGCCACCCTCGCCATGTTGGCTGGTGTTGTCATATTGGGCAGTAAATAAATACAGGTATTCGGTTATGCCTCCGGCAGAAGTGTATACGCCGCCAATTTTTTCAAGCCCGGTTATTTGGTAGCCGGTTTCTTCTTCCACTTCGCGTATGGCAGCTTGCTCGGGTGTTTCGTCTTCATCAATTAATCCGGCACAGGTTTCAACAAGATAACCGGTATCGCTATGGTTTAAAAAGGTGGGTAGTCTGAATTGCTTAGTCAGTAATATTTTTTCGTTATTGTTATCCACAAGGAGTACAGCAACCGCATCCGGACGAAAATATATTTCTTTTTCCTGCTTATGAAACTTGCCGGCATTGTCGGGTTTTTCAAAAGTAATATTTTGAAGCAAGTACTTTTTTTTAGATAGCGTTTCCTTATTAAGAATCTGAATTGTAGCCATTTTTATAAGTATTTATAGTATCAACTTTGGTAAATGTGTTATGGTTTTTACTGCTGTTAGATTGTTAATAAATAAACCGGATAAATGAACCTTATTTGATTGACCTTTAGTTTTTTGTGGGAGAAAAAAACAGGATATAATTTGTTGAAAACTTTTGGTGGTAAAAAGTGTTAAAAAGTGGTAAAAGTACTTTACTTTTACTCTACAATATTGCCGAAGTGTAATTATGTCAAAATTTTTAGGTGAGTTCGATTGTAAACTGGATGCCAAAGGTCGCATGATGATCCCTGTTGGCCTTAAAAAGCAGCTTCCCGAAGCTGGTGATAAGGGCCTGGTGATTAATCGCGGGTTTGAAAAGCACCTGGTTATCTACACCCGGAAGGAGTGGGATAAAATTGTCGATGATCTTGGAAAATTAAACTCATACGAAAAAAAGACGCGCGAATTTATCAGGTATTTTACTCGTGGTGCATCAGAATTAACGTTAGACAGTGCCGGGCGTGTGTTGTTGCCAAAGGCTTTATTGGATTATGCGGGCATTGAAGCCGCTGTGGTATTGTCCTGTCAATTCAATAAAATTGAAGTTTGGGCCGAAGCTGCTTATAACGCGCAATTAGATAACGAGCCCGAAAATTTTGCCAAGTTGGCCGAAGAGGTAATGGGCAATGCAGGAAGGGGGAATGATGAGTAATTATCATAACCCGGTTATGCTACAGGAATGTATTGAAGGCCTGAATATCCGGAAGGATGGTACTTATATTGACGTTACTTTTGGCGGCGGCGGTCACTCAAAAGAAATATTGAAGCACTTAGGTAAAGATGGCTTGTTGCTGGCATTTGACCAGGATGCCGATGCGCAGCAAAATTTGATTGACGATCCACGCTTTACTTTTATAGATCAAAATTTCAGGTATCTTAAAAACTTTAGCCGCTTGCATGGCGCTATCCCGGTTGATGGTATTTTGGCCGATCTGGGGGTTTCATCTTATCAGTTTGACCAAGCCGAGCGTGGCTTTTCCATCCGATTTGATGCGGAGCTGGATATGCGCATGAATCAATCCTCGGATTTAACCGCCAAAGAAGTGGTTAACAATTATAGCGAAGCCGACCTGCACCGCATTTTTGGTGTGTATGGCGAAATTCAGAATGCTAAATCATTAGCCAATACCATTGTAACCGCAAGATTAAACGCGCCGATTGTTACCGTGGCTGATCTGAAGAACGCGATTGCCAACCGCATCCCCAAAGGGAAGGAAAATAAATACCTGGCGCAGGTTTTCCAGGCGCTAAGGATAGAGGTGAACCAGGAACTGGAGGCACTGAAAGATTTTTTAATTCAATCGGCAGAGGTATTGGTATCGGGGGGGCGATTGGTGGTAATGTCCTATCATTCATTAGAAGACAGGTTGGTGAAGAACTTTATCGCTAAAGGCAAATTTAGCGGCGAGGTGGAAAAAGATTTTTTTGGAAATGATCAAAAGCCTTTTGATGCGGTAAGCCGTGGTGCGATAACTGCATCAGAAGAGGAGATAAAAAATAATAACCGGGCGCGTAGCGCGAAACTTAGAATAGCTGTAAAGAAATGAACCGTTTACGTACAGAAATTCCGGAAGAAGAGTTGAACGAGTTGATCGTCGAGGAAAAGCCTGCGAAAAAGGACATCCCCGACAATTTTTTAACCCAGTTTTTAACCAATGGCTTTATCACTACAGATGCAGCTATTAAGGCCCTGCCTTTTGTATTGTTTTTAGCATTGCTGGGGATGATTTATATAGGCAACAGGCACCTGGCCGAAAAGAATATACGTGATATTGATAAGCTGAATAAAGAAGTAAAGGAACTAAGCTGGGATTATAAAGTTACCAAAGCCGACCTGGCTTATAAAAGCACTTTAACAGAAGTTGCTAAGCGGGTGGATACGCTGGGTATTAAAGAGTCTTTACAACCACCTCAAAAAATAATGGTAAAGGAGGCAAACGATGAGTATTAGAACCAATATACTGCTCAGGGTTTATATTGCCTTTGGGCTGATACTGCTTTTTGCAGGCGCTGTAATGGTGCAGCTTTACCGGGTGCAGTTTATACAGGGAAAAAAATGGAAGGCTATGTCATTGAGCCTGTCTACCAAATATGAAAATGTAGAGGCGTCAAGGGGTAATATTATTTCGGTGGATGGCAGCTTGTTGGCCACCTCGGTACCGGAGTATGAATTGCATATGGATTTGATGGCTGGTGGTATTGCCGATGATAAGGTGTTTTATGAAAAGGTAGACTCATTGGCTTTAAAATTGGCGCAGCTTTATCCGGATAAATCGGCCATGCAATTTTCAAGAATGTTGCGGGATGCGCGTAAGGATGGTGATCGTTACGCGTTAATCAGGCGTAAGGTTACTTACCAGGAGCTGAAGCAGATACGCAAGTTCCCGCTGTTTAATTTAGGGAAGTATAAAGGCGGATTAATTGTGTTGGAGCAAAACAAGCGTATTTTGCCTTTCCGCACGCTGGCTGCCCGTACCATTGGTTATAAAAACGAAAATGTTAAAAACGCGGTGGGTCTGGAAGGTGCCTATGCGCAATATATTAACGGTGAAAACGGTAAACGTTTAATGCAGCGTATTGCCGGTGGTGTATACATGCCGGTTAACGATGAGGACGAAGAAGTGCCTACAAAAGATGGCGCGGACATTATATCGACCATTGATGTTAACCTGCAGGATGTGGCTCAAAAAGTATTAAAAAAACAATTAGACAGTACGCAGGCCGATCATGGTTGTGTGGTGCTAATGGAAGTTGCTACAGGCGAGATCAGGGCAATTGCTAACTATACACGTACTAAAAGCGGTGATTATGAGGAGCGCATGAATTATGCCATCAGTGAATCAGCCGAACCGGGGTCTACTTTTAAACTGGCATCATACATGTCTGCTATCGATAAGCATAAGCTTGATACCAGTAGTAAAATTGACGCGATGCATGGCCAATACAATGTGATTAATCCGCGTAATGGAAAAGTAGTTTTAAAAATAAGAGATGCAGAAGATCCCGGGAGTATATTGAGTGTTAAAAGAGCTTTTGAAGAATCTTCAAACGTAGCGGCCGCGCGGTTTATCTACAATGCTTATCATGATAACCCACAAGAATTTATAGATAAAATTTACAGTTATAAACTGAATGAAAAGAATGGTCTGCAAATCCCCGGTGAGGGCGCTCCCCGTATTAAAAATACACATTCAAGCGATTGGAATAGCTATCAATCACTTTACCAGATAGCTTATGGCTATGAATCTAAGTTGACCCCTTTGCAAATGCTTACCTTTTATAATGCAGTAGCCAACAATGGTAAAATGATAACTCCAATTTTTGTGCGTGAAATACGGAGAATGGGCAATACAGAACAGCTTATCAAGGCCCGTGTTATAAATCCTAAAATATGCTCTGATGAAACACTGGCAAAAGTAAGAGGGATGTTGGAGGGTGTTGTACAGGAAGGTACGGGTAAACTGGTTATAAAAAATAAACTGTATACCGTGGCCGGTAAAACAGGCACAGCGCAAATAGCCAATGGCGCAAATGGATATGGCGATAAAAACTCGCACCAGGCATCATTCTGCGGATATTTCCCGGCGAATAATCCTAAATACTCCATGATAGTGGTGATTCATGACCCTAAAGTAGGTTCGCATTTGGCAGCATGGGTGGCAGGCCCGGTATTCCGTAAAATTGCTGACAGGGTTTTTTCAAAAGATTTGAATATCAATCAAAATGCACCTGCCCATTTTGTGGGTAATACAACTTTACCAAAAGTAAAACAGGGTAATGTGAAGGCGCTGAAAGAGGTATATACTCAATTAGGTATTAAACCATTATACGCTTCAACCAACGCGGCTGCCAACGGGGTTGATACCAGCAGCGGTTTAGCTTACGAAGAAAATAAATATAAAACAGGCACGGTACCGGCGGTAACGGGCATGGGATTAAGCGATGCTTTATACGCTTTGGGTAATGCCGGATATAAAGTAACGGTAAGGGGAAGTGGTATGGTGGCTGCACAATCGGTAATAGCCGGAAGTGTGATGCCAAAAGGTACAAAAATAATGATTGAACTGCAATGAGATATTTGAGCGACATATTAGAGGGGTTACCGTTCACTGAACTACAGGGGAGTGTTGATATGGAGATCAGCGCCATTGTTTTTGATTCACGCAAGGTGGTGCCGGGCTCCTTATTTGTCGCGGTAAAAGGTACGGCTGTTGATGGCCATGATTATATTGAACAGGCGGTTAAAGACGGCGCCGTTGCCGTAATATGTGAAGAATTACCTGTGCACATTACCGGCGAGGTTGACTTTTTGATGGTGGCTAATTCGGCCATTGCTTTAGGGATTGTAAGCGCTAATTTTTACGACAATCCATCTGATAAATTAAAGCTGGTTGGCATAACCGGAACTAACGGCAAAACTACCATAGCTACATTGCTATATAAGCTATTTCGTGATCTGGGTTATAAATGCGGATTACTTTCAACTGTAGAGAATCAGATTAACGGTACAGTAATACCGGCTACCCATACCACGCCCGACCCAGTTGAGTTGAATAAACTAC
>DASWOZ010000061.1:0-1782 GCA_036398535.1 Mucilaginibacter sp.
TTATCAATATTCAATATTTTTTCCTGGTAGGCTTTGCGCGCTCCTACGTTTTTGATACTTAGCTTTTTTACTGTTAGGGTAAACAGGTTATCAGGCGCCTTTTTTCGGGCAACCAATTTTTGGTAAACTACCAGATCAGGGACCAGCTTAAAATCTGAAAGTGTGGCGTTGCTTGATGCAATGTCCAGATCAAAGTCTGAATATTCAATGTGATAAAGGCTATCTGTTGATCTTAAAACCAGTTCTTTCAGTTTTTCCTGCAATAAGGGTTTCCATTTATTGCCCGAAAAATAATGACTATAAAAGTAGTAGCCGGTAACACTAAATATTAGTAGTACAGCTAACACCACGATTGGCCATGTGCGTATTGATTTTTTTTGAGATGGATCGGCGTGTGCTGTCATTGTTGTTTTTACAACAGTAAGATACGGTTTTTGTTTAATTGCTGACAATCTGTCACTCATTATTAAAAGTTTGTGTATTTTTGCAACTCAAATTTTTTAAAAGATGATGGATTTGGTTATTCCGGATAAAGTACATGACGAGAGCAGGCAGGGCGAGGCTTTATTATTAGAACCTGTTGCTGGTAAAAACAATGGCCGTAAATTATATATTGAAAGTTATGGCTGTGCCATGAATTTCTCTGACAGCGAGATTGTTGCTTCTATTTTATCAGAAAAAGGATTTGAAACAACATCAGACTATACAGCAGCGGATGTTATTTTTATTAATACCTGCTCTATACGTGAAAATGCCGAAACAAGGGTTCGTAACCGGCTTAAAGAATTTAAAGTAGCCAAAGGTAAAAACCCCGGAATGGTGGTTGGCGTGTTGGGCTGCATGGCCGAGCGCTTAAAAGCTAAATTTTTAGAAGAAGAAAAACTGGTTGACGTAGTTGTTGGCCCGGATGCTTACCGCGATCTGCCTAATTTAATTGACCAGGTAGATAGTGGACAAAAGGCGGTAAACGTACTATTATCCCGCGAAGAAACTTATGCGGATATAAGCCCGGTGCGTTTAAACAGTAACGGTATAAATGCCTTTGTATCCATTATGCGTGGATGTGATAATATGTGTTCCTTTTGCGTGGTGCCGTTTACCCGTGGTCGCGAGCGTAGCCGTGATCCGTTTTCTATTGTAAATGAATGTATTGATCTGTTTAACCGGGGATACCGTGAGGTAACTTTGTTGGGGCAGAATGTGGATTCATATAAGTGGAGTGGTTCTCAGCCTCACTCTGCCCTCTCTGAAGGAGAGGGTTCTGATGTGCAAGTTGAGAATATGGCCCCCCTCTCCTTTGGAGAGGGCAGGAGTGAAGCGAAAACAACCAACTTTGCAAATCTGCTCGAAATGGTTGCGTTGATCAACCCTGATCTGCGGGTGCGTTTTTCAACTTCGCATCCTAAGGATATTACCGACGATGTTTTATATACCATTGCTAAATATGATAACATCTGCAATTATATTGACCTGCCGGTACAATCTGGCAACAGCCGTGTGCTGGAGTTGATGAACCGTACTTATGACCGCGAATGGTATATTAACCGGATAGATGCTATCCGCAGGATCATCCCGGAATGCGCTATCTCTACCGATGTCATTACCGGGTTTTGTACTGAAACAGATGAAGAGCATAAAGATACCGTGAGCATGATGGAATATGTGCAGTATGATTTTGCCTATATGTTCATGTATTCAGAACGCCCGGGAACATTAGCTGCTAAACGTTACGCGGATGACATACCCGAACCAGTTAAAGCTGCACGATTGACAGAGATAGTG
>DASWOZ010000062.1:0-1699 GCA_036398535.1 Mucilaginibacter sp.
CAACTGGCAATACTTCACCATATCATTCAGCTTGGCAAGCATAATACGGGTTTGCTCGGGGTTATTATCCACCTCTGCAAATCCTTTCAGCTTAATAGCGTCGCCCGGCGAAAAGAACAACAAAGCCGCGGATGGTAAACCATCCCGACCTGCGCGACCTGTTTCCTGATAATAGCCTTCAATATTTTTAGGCATATCCATGTGCACCACATACCGCACATTTGATTTATTGATACCCATTCCAAAAGCGATGGTGGCAATAATGATCTTTACATCATCACGCAAAAAGGCTTCCTGGTTGCGGGCTTTAACCGCATTATCCAATCCGGCATGATAAGCTTCGGCTAAGTAGCCCTCTGCTTTCAGGTCGGCCGCTAACGCTTCGGTTGATTTACGCGACAGGCAATAAATAATGCCCGATTCATCTTTGCGTTCGCCTAAAAAAGTAAGCAATTGGTCAAAACTGTTCTTTTTGGGCATTACCCGGTAAGTAATGTTGGCACGGTTAAATGAAGAAATAAATATAGCCGGGTTTTTAAGCGCCAGCTTGTCTAAAATATCCTTTTGGGTCAGTTTATCCGCAGTAGCGGTAAGCGCGATGACCGGAATATCCGGAAATTCATTTTTTAATCCAGCCAGCATCAGGTACTCCGGCCTAAAATCATGTCCCCATTGTGATATACAATGCGCCTCATCAATAGCTATTTGTACCACATGCAGGGTTTTTAAAAACCCAATAAGCTTGCTTTCTGACCCAAACAGCCGTTCAGGCGCCAAGTATAATAATTTGACCTGATTATGGGTAAGCCGCGTAATGATGGCTGATTGCTCATTGGGTGTTTGTGCCGAATTTAAAAAAGCCGCAGATACGCCCATTACATTCAGGCTGTCTACCTGGTCCTTCATCAAAGCGATAAGCGGTGATATAACAATGGTTAACCCATTCAGCAAAATAGCGGGTAATTGATAACATAAAGACTTACCGCCTCCGGTAGGCATCAGCGTTAAAACGTCTTTTTTATTTAAAACATGCTGAATAATAGCCTCCTGCTGGTGCCTGAATTCACTATATCCGAAATATTTTTGCAGGGCTTGGATTGGGGTCATTTGATGTGCGAATGGGCAGATATGCAAATGTGCAGATTTTGCCTGAGTAATTTAATACTCAAAAAAAATAAGAAAGTTGCCAGGATGAAACGTCTGTTAACTATTATATTGCGGGCAGAAAAATACCCCTCGTTTGTAACGCCTTTACTACAGCAGGAAACATTTTGCTGTTCGTAACGTTTGTATCGCATAAGAATTAAGTTAGTTTTGATAAAATTTTGTTAATGCGCCGTCCCGATCCTAAATATATTCGTCTTGCTGTTATAATTGCTGCCTGCCTGTTTGTATTAGTACTTATTGCCGGATTTATTATTTACAATAAACGCGAGGCTATTTTACAGCACGAGCTAAGCAAGGCTACCATTCGCGCCAAAAAACAATATAATTTAGATCTGAAAATAGCGTCGGCACATTTTAAGGGTATCAGCACAATTGATTTCCAGCAGATCAGCATCGTACCCGAAGGCAAGGACAGCCTGCTCAGCATCCATCATTTTGATGTAAGTGTTAAGTTGTGGCCATTACTTTTCGGTAAGATCAAGCTGGCCGGGGTGATCCTGCAAAACGGGCACCTGAACCTTACTAATATCAA
>DASWOZ010000063.1:0-2666 GCA_036398535.1 Mucilaginibacter sp.
CTGAGTATGACCCCGCATCGCCCGATATTTTGCTGAAGTCAACCCTAAACGCGGCGAAGAGCAGTGAGCAGCGCGACTCTATAAAAAATGCGGCCGAAGATTATACGATGCGGAAAAGCATTAATTTCACCAACGTACATAAAGATAAAACAAATACCGCCGCGCCAAACCATGTGTGGGATATTGAAAACTTTAATGCCACCTATGCTTACAGCGAATACGAGCATCATGATTTTACTACACAAAATGATCTTGAAAAAACGTATCATGTTTCGTTGGTTTATAATTACGCTAATCAGCCTAAATATTACAGCCCTTTTGCTAAAATTATAAAGAGTAATACGCTGGCTTTAATACGGGATATTAATTTTAGCTTATTACCATCAAGGCTTAATTACAGCATTAATTTTGACCGTTTTTATTCAGAAAATACACTGCGCAACAATGACCCAACGTCACCGCTTACAGTACCTACAACTTTTAATAAAAGCTTTAATATAACGCGCTTGTACGGTATTGGGTGGAACCTTACCAAGTCATTAACTATGGATATTGATGCAACCAATCTATCGGTGGTTGATGAGCCCTATGGCCGGCTTACCGGCTTAAAAAAGGATACGCTTTGGTCTAACTTATTAAGGTTGGGGCGCACAACCAATTATAATCATACACTTACTTTTACATATAATGTACCACTCAACAAAATTCCAGGGTTAGATTGGGTGTCATTAATAGCACATTACAGCACCCATTTTAACTGGCAGGCCGAGCCTGAATTTGCCATAAGCGATCCGCAATACAACGTTGGTAATAGTATACAAAACGCGCGCACCATACAACTTACCCCAGCGCTTAACATGATGGGGTTCTATAAAAAAATTCCGTTTTTAAAAGATGCCAGTAATGCTACTGACAATAGTTTTATTAGTGTTTTGCAGGGTATTTTGACAGGTATAAAAACAGTAAGCGGTACTTACACACGTACCGATGGTACATTTTTGCCGGGCTATTTACCGCAATCCAACTTTTTTGGGGAGGATATAAATTATAACGCGCCGGGCATAGGCTTTTTGTTGGGCAGCCAGGCTGATCTGCGCAGCAGGGCCATCAATAATAACTGGATATCAAAGGATACGCTGCAAAATCAATTATATGTAACTACCCATACAGAAGATTATCACCTGAAGACTACCATCGAACCTTTTAAAGACCTCAGGATTGAGCTAACGGCATTTAAAACACAGGATCAAACCTATCAAAGTAACTTTAAATATATAGGTAACTCTTTTGCCAATTTAGGGGCTGTTACATCGGGCGATTATAGTATATCTTATTTATCCATCGCTACCGCGTTTTCAAAAGAAAAAGGAATAGACAATGTTTCGGCGCCGTTTGAAAAGTTTTTAGGTTACAGGTTAACTATTTCGCAAAGATTAGGCAGGCAGAATCCTAATTCGGTATCAACAGGTAAAGGATATGCAGACGGCTATGGGCCAAACTCGCAAAATGTGCTGGTCCCGGCTTTCCTGGCGGCATATACGGGTAAAAATCCGGTAAACTCCAGCCTTACACAGTTCCCGGCCATACCTATACCTAACTGGCAACTCAGTTATAACGGGCTGAGTAAAATACCGTTCTTTTCGGATTTGTTTGATTCTTTTAACCTGCGGCACGGCTATACATCATCCTATACGGTGAGCAGTTACAGTACTTTATTACAGTATCAGGAGGCTAATGGTGCCTCAAGCACACGCGACGCGAACGGAGATTTTTTACCGTTTTACCAATTCTCGGCTATTACAATTATGGAGCAGTTTGTACCGTTGCTGGGTGTAGATATTCGTTTTAAAAATAGTATTACAACCAGTTTTGAATACCGCCAAAGCCGGATACTTAGCCTTAGCTTGTTAAACAGCCAGCTTACACAGCAAAATGAACAGGATATAGTTATCGGGTTTGGTTATAAAACTAAAAACTTCAGGTTCCCGTTTGGCTTATTTAATAATACGTTGCTTAAAAACGATCTGAACTTTAAATTGGACTTTGCCCTGCGTAATAATAAAACGCTCATTTACCAGGCAGATGTGCAGGCCGCGCAGGTATCCTCAGGTGCACAAAATATTACCTACAGGCCATCTATTGATTATGCCATTAATCAGCGGTTTAATCTGAGCTTGTTTTATGATTCTAATTTAACCCGGCCATTTACCTCGCAAAGTTTTAATACGGCATTTACCAATTTTGGTATCAATTTGAAATTGTTGCTGCAATAATTTAATTGATTCACCCGGACTTTGCTTCGCTCGTTTACCCTATTCGCTGCGCGTAAAGAGGGGTAACTCAATAAGTTTAGTTGAATATTTATTATTTGTAAGGAGTGAGTTAATAAAAAAAGCCGTCAACTTATGCTGGCGGCTTCATAAATTTATTTATTATAGTTAGTCGTTTTCTTTTCTAACTCTGCCTGAGCCTGATGTCCTAATATCGGTAACACTTGCAGTACCCGAGTAGATGAGGCTGCCGGAGCCTGAAATATGGGCTGATAAGGTTTGATCGGCATGTACATATGCACTGCCCGAACCTGATAGCGTTACTTTTACCCTGCCGGCTTTAAGCTCTTTGCTTCTCATTTCGCCCGAACCACTGATCTCTAAAGTTGCATCATG
>DASWOZ010000064.1:0-6024 GCA_036398535.1 Mucilaginibacter sp.
CTTGCCGGGCATATTGCTGCTGGCTGTCAAATTGTTTTTTTTAATGGGTAATAACCAATAACACAAACCAAAGATTGATAGAAAAAGCAGGGTAGCCGCCACCTTGCGTGTATGGCTTATTTTAAAAACTTTTGTCGTTAATGACTCGTTTTTTTGAACTTCTTTAATGCCCGAAAATAAACGTTCCCTTAAATTATCTTCATCAATATCATCTGTTCCCCACTCAATTATCTCCGGCGATTCCTGGTTATACCATTGCTCTAATTTTTCACGCTCGCTTTGAGTAATAGTGCCGCTTAACCACTTATCAGATAATTCCTGTAATTCTTTATTAGTTAAGTGCAGCATTAAGGTAGTTGCGTTTATTACATAGCGTATAAAACAGGGGTGTTACCCTTAGTCTGTTTGTAAATATTTTTATGAGCTATATAAAATTGTAATAACATTTATATACGTAGAATATAGCGTTAGTAATTACTAATTTGGGTTAATTAAACAATTAAGCATTATTTGTTTAATTGTTTAAAATATTTAGTTTTGTTCTATATTTATAATGTTAAGTTTATGCCCGTCAGCACGCCAATAAAAGAAGATGATATTCAGGCGCAGATCCTTCAGGCTGCTAAGCACTTGTTCCAGGTTTATGGCTTTCGTAAGGTGACCATTGACGACATTGCCAAAGCGATTGGTAAAGCAAGAAGCTCCCTTTATTATTACTATAAAACAAAAGAGGAAATATTGGATGCCGTTATAGCTGCCGAGATCAGGGAACTGCTGGCGGCCATTGTTGCAGCGGTAAACCAGGCACAGGGCGCCGAACTGCAAATCAAGGCATTCTTTATTACTAAGCTACAGGTAATTTCGAAAAAAAGAACGTTTTTTAACTCACTTGATGCGGGGATGGATGCTCAGGAAATGTCCAGCTACAATAAAACCAGGATTAGCATTCATCAGCATATTATACAACGGGAAGGTGCTTTGCTAAACCAGATCATCAGTGATGGTATCAGTAAAGAAGAATTAAAGCCATTGAATAAAACGGAAAAGGAAGATCTGATCTTTGTTTTGTTAAGCTGTTTACATGGCATCAAGCGCGAAATGGTGATCAAAGATGACTTTAGCGGAATCTCCTCGTCTGTCAATATCCTGACCCGATCTGTGATTCACGGACTAAAGAATTAAAAAAATTTGGACAGATTTAGACATTTCGTCATAATTTGTTTATAAGCTTAAAAATGATAAAAAAAGATTTTTGCCAAGTGAACGCAAAGAAAAAGCATAGGGGCAACAAACACACTATAAAAGAATATTAATTATTCATCATATCACTTAAAACTATTTATTATGCAATGGTATCATTATTTCAGCGGCTTCTGGGCAGGTATGTTCCTGGCCAACTTTGTCCCGCATTTTATCAAAGGTATTGCTGGCGACGCTTTTCCTACACCCTTTGCCAAACCGCCGGGTAAAGGCTTGTCATCTCCATTTGTTAACGTGTTATGGGCCTTGCTCAATTTAGTGTTGGGCTATTTGCTTTTTAAATTGGGTAAAGTTTCTACCGATAACAATTTATCAATGATCATACTATTTATAGGCATTGCCTGCATTAGTATAATGGGAGCCAGGAACTTTGTGAATAAGGAAAAGCAATAAATGATTGCTAACTACAAATAATATCAAAATGGAACAAGACACTAAAAACACAGCACTGCTGGTAATGGATATGCAGGAAGGTATATTGGGAGGGTTTCCGGGAGCTGCAGCGCTGTTAACTAAAGTAGCTAAAGCTATAGCCGATGCCCGTGATAAAAAAATACCGGTTATCTATGTCGTAGTTGGCTTCAGGAAAGGGGCGCCCGAAGTAAGCCTGAATAATAAAAGCTTCGGTGCAGGCAAAGAAAGATTTGCCGGTATGGATATGGATGAGTTTATGAAAGTTCATCCGGATATTGCGCCACGGGAGGGCGAAGTAACGGTGACAAAACGCCGTGTTAGCGCCTTCACCGGTAGTGACCTTGAAGTTATACTAAGGGCATTTAATGTACAGCACCTGGTACTTACCGGCATATCTACCGGCGGGGTTATGTTAGCTACACTTGTTGAAGCTGCGGATAAAGATTACCGCTTAACCGTCCTGTCTGATTGCTGCGCCGACCCGGATGAAGAAGCACACCGTGTTTTGATCAATAACATTTTCAGCAAGCGGGCAAATGTGTTAACGGTGGAAGAATGGGACAAGCCATAAATTACATCGGGGGCATGGTCATTATTTCAGCTGCACCCGCCCGGCCGGAGGCCTGTGAATAAGCGTCACTCGGCAAGAGCCGAGCGACTGCAGAAGCCGAGCGATTGCGGAGTACCGTGCAATGACGCTTTGATATTTTAAATAGATTTTTTATGTCATTGTGCGGCCCTGTTAGGTAAGAGCGAAGTGGGCCAAAGCAAACTCAATTCCATAGCCCTGTCTTGGTCAAATGGAAAATCACAATTTACTTTTGAGGCACTGCTAAAAACGATTGGATGAAGCTAAAAAAAGTTATTCAGGCTTAAACGCAATGTTTTAAGCGCTTTGCTGATATGGGCCTCGACAGTTTTATGTGATATAGCCAAATTTTCGGAAATCTGCTTATCCGTAAGGCCTTTGTCGCGGCTAAGTCTGAAAACCAACTGACATTTTTCAGGAAGGGTATTCACAAGACATTCTATTTGTGATTTTAATTCATCAAAATCCAGCCAGTGCTGGGTTGAATTATCTTCAATTGGTGTAATTTGAACATCGTCAATAAATAACGGCTGCCTGTTTCTTTTAGCCAACTGCGTCATCACTTCATATTTAACCACCGAAGCGATATAAGTATGAAAGCTGTATCTTAATTGTATAGTATGCCTGCGTTTCCAAAAATTGATAAAGGCGTCTTGTACCACTTCTTCGGCAATGGAGTGCGATTGCAACTGGTTATAAGCTTTGGCAAGCATCCGTTTCCAATACCGGTTGTATAAAATTTTAAAGGCTGTGCTATTATCCTTGGTTATTAAAATAACTAATTCTTCGTCAGTAAGTTTTTTTAATAACTCCATTGCTATTTTAACAATAATTTTAATAAATTATGATAATTTGTTCTTTATATCGTATTCAACAGCATAAAATTAGCAATAAGCAACGTTATTAAATAGAAAAAATGCTAAAAGGGTTATTTTTTAGCATTTTATTATTTTTAAAGCGAAAAAACGGAGTGTTTTTGTATTTTTTATATTAAATAAGTGTTAAATAATAAATAATTACTTGTTACAAAGTAAAATTTATTAAAATAATTAATAAAAATACTTGAAAAAGTAACGCAAAATCCGTTTCTGTAATGATGTTGGATGATAATAGATGTTATAACCGACGAATGTTTTGTGTTTTTGACTATTAGTAAGTATTACACGTTAAATCTGAAGTGCATAATGTCGCCATCTTCTACTATATAGCTTTTTCCTTCTACACTTAGCTTGCCATTTTCTTTAATAGTGGGTTCTGATCCGTTATACTTTACAAAATCATCATATTTAATAACTTCAGCACGTATAAAGCCTTTCTCAAAATCGGTATGTATAACGCCTGCAGCTTGCGGGGCGGTAAAGCCTTTGGTAATGGTCCATGCGCGCACTTCCTGCACGCCGGCAGTAAAATAAGTAGCCAGGTTAAGCAGTTTATAGGCAGCCTTGATCAGCTTGTTTACACCGGATTCTGTTAGGCCCAGGTCATTCAAAAACATCTGGCGCTCTTCGTAGGTTTCTAATTGTGCAATTTCTGATTCTATTTGTGCAGAAATGATCAGTACTTCGGCATTTTCTTCTTTAACAGCGGCTTTTACTTTTTCTACATAAGCGTTGCCGGTATTTACCGATGCTTCATCCACGTTACATACATACATCACCGGTTTGGCGGTAAGCAGCCATATATCAGCTATATATTCCTTATCCTCCTCGGCTACTGGTGCAGTACGGGCAGATTTACCTTGCAGTAAATGGTTTTTGTATACCGTTAATACATCAAAAGCTTTTTTAGCCTCTTTATCACCACCGGTTTTTGCCGCTTTCTCTACCTTTTGTATCTTCTTTTCTATCGAGTCAAGGTCTTTAAGCTGTAGTTCGGTATCTATAATTTCCTTGTCGCGTATCGGGTCAACAGATCCGTCTACGTGTATCACGTTATCATTATCAAAACAACGTAACACGTGTATAATAGCGTTGGTGGCACGTATATTGGCCAAAAACTGGTTTCCCAAGCCCTCGCCTTTACTGGCACCTTTAACCAGCCCGGCAATATCTACGATTTCAATAACATTGGGCACCACGTTTTTGGGCACCACAATTTCTGTTAACTTGGTCAGCCGCTCATCCGGAACGGTAATTACACCCACATTGGGCTCTATTGTGCAAAACGGAAAATTGGCCGCCTGTGCCTTCGCGTTTGATAAGCAATTAAAAAGAGTTGATTTGCCCACATTCGGCAAACCTACTATACCACATTGTAAACCCATAGTTTTATATTTAGAGTCAAGAAGCAAGAATCAAGATCTTGGTTCTTGCTTCTTGCTTCTTGACTCTTCCCAAAATTTCCGCAAAGATAACAGAAAATACCACCTAAATAATTTGAAAAAATAAACGACTTTTGGCATCGTCATTGACGGATAAAACAGATCACCAAATATGTAAGCAAAAGGGTATTATATGGAAGAAATAGTTGAGCAAATAGAATTGTTATTGGAGCAGGACAGCACTCCGCAACTGAAAAAATATTTAAACAGCCTCAACATATCTGATGTTGCAGAGCTGATAGATGAACTTCCGGAGCATGGCCCTAAATTTATTGAAACAATATCGCTCAACCGTGCTGTAAACGTTTTTCGTATACTTGATTTCCCTACGCAGGAACGCATAATCAAAAAACTTTCCGGAAAAAAGATAGGCGAGTTGATCAATGAGCTTCCGCCAGATGACCGTACTTCATTATTCAGCGAAATGCACGGCGATACCGTTAACGCGCTTATCCTGCACTTATCTCCCGAAGACAGGAAAGAAGCCTTATCCTTATTAGGCTATAAGGAAGACAGCGTTGGCCGTTTAATGACGCCTGATTACATTGCTGTTAAAAAAACATGGGATGTTACCCGTGTGCTTTCGCATATTCGCCGTTACGGTAAAAACTCCGAAACCATTGACGTAATTTATGTGATTGACGAGAACGGCGTTTTATTAGATGACATCAGGATCCGTGAAATATTACTGGTTAAACCCGAAACAAAGATCAGCGACCTGATGGATGGCCGGTTAATAGCCCTTAAAGTGACCGACCCGCAGGAGGAGGCCATCAATATCTTCAGGATGAACAACCGGGTGGCCCTGCCGGTTACAGATGACGCGGATGTATTGCTGGGTATTGTTACTGTAGACGATATACTTTGGATTGCGAATGAGGAGTACACCGAGGATATTCAGAAAATTGGGGGTACTGAAGCTTTGGATGAACCTTACCTGGATATTAACCTGTTCAGGCTGGTAAAAAAGCGCGTGGGCTGGCTGGTTATTTTGTTTTTAGGCGAAATGCTTACCGCCACAGCTATGAGCTACTTTGGCGATGAAATTTCAAAGGCGGTGGTATTAGCTTACTTTATTCCGTTAATTATATCCAGCGGGGGTAACAGCGGTTCGCAGGCATCAACCTTAATTATACAAGCCATGGCCCTGGGCGAGCTTACCATTGCCGATTGGTGGCACGTAATGCGGCGCGAAATTATATCCGGCTTAATGTTGGGTTTTATATTAGGATGTATAGGATTTATCCGGATAGCGGTTTGGAGTACCTTTAGCACCATTTATGGCTCGCATTGGTTGTTAGTTGGCTTTACAGTAGGATTCTCCTTAATAGGAGTAGTGCTGTGGGGGTCATTATCCGGGTCAATGCTGCCTTTATTGTTAAAAAGGCTGGGTGCCGACCCTGCAACCTCATCTGCACCATTTGTAGCTACCCTGGTAGAT
>DASWOZ010000065.1:0-12946 GCA_036398535.1 Mucilaginibacter sp.
ATTGGTTATAATAAGGCAGTAACTGCATCTTTTAATGTAACTAATGTCAATATTACTGTCCCTAACTTAACGGTAACGGATAACAGCAAAAGCTTACAGACCGTAAATATCACCACTACCAAGCCACTCATTGAGCGCAAGGCTGACCGCATGGTAATGAATGTGGAAAACAGTATCCTGGCAGCGGGCAACTCGGCCATGGAAATTTTGGAACGCGCGCCGGGTGTTACTATCGATAAGGATGATAATATCAGCCTGAAAGGCAAACAGGGCGTAACGGTTATGATCAATGATAAACTAACTTATCTATCATCTACGCAACTGGCTACCTTATTACGCTCAACAGACGGGACAACAATTGAATCAATTGAGCTTATTACCAATCCGTCTGCCAAATATGATGCTTCGGGCAACTCGGGCATTATCAATATCAAACTTAAAAAGAATAAAAACGCCGGGACCAATGGTAGTGTTACACTTGGCACAGGAATGGGTTATTATTTTAAAGATAACACCAGCGTTACGCTAAACCATAAAGAGGGTAACCTGAATGTTTTCGGAAACTTTAGCCGTAATGATAATCAACGCGGAAGGGTAATTGGGATCGATCGTAAAGTAGTGGACGCTAACGGACAGGCAACCTATTTTAGCCAGTCTACCTTTATGCCGCAAATTAACCATAACAACAGTTATCGCTTTGGGGCTGATTATGACCTGTCATCTAAAAACACCATCGGATTTATTGTTAATGGATATTTTAATAAAGAAAATGATTTTAATACAACACCCACACACATAGGTTCAACACCGGCAGCACTTGATTCCTTGCAACGCACTACCTCTACTTTTAGGCAAAGCTATAACGACTTTGCAGCGAATTTGAACGACCGGTATCAAATATCTAAATCAGGTCAAGTCTTAACTGCCGATTTAGATTATTCAAAATTCACTAATACCAACAACGCGCAGTACCAAACAGATTTTTATTTACCTGATGGCTCGGTACAACACCCGTCAACCTTTTTACGTAATCAAAGCCCGTCAACAATAAATATACGCACAGCAAAAGTTGATTATACCTACCCAATAAACAAAACCTTAAAATTTGAATCGGGCTTAAAATACAGCGATGTAAAAACGGATAATGACCTGGAAGCACAGAAGTTAGCCGGCAGTTCATATATCAATGATACTTCACGTACCAACCGCTTTGTTTATGACGAAAAAATAGCTGCGGGTTATATAAATCTGAGTAAAGAATATAAAGGGACCTCTATACAATTAGGATTAAGGGGAGAGTACACTAACTCAACCGGAGATTTAATAACCACCAGCCAGATAGTGAACAGAAAGTACTTTAACCTTTTTCCAAGCGTATTTATCAATCACACGTTTTCTAAGGACAATGAATTGGGACTAACCTATAGCCGCCGTATTGACCGCCCAAGTTATGAGGATCTTAACCCATTTGTATATTATCTTGATCCGTACACTTTTTCACAGGGCAATCCATTTTTAAAGCCACAATACACCAATAGCTTTGAACTAAATTATACTTATAAAAAAACCATCAATGTAAGCTTAGGCTATAGCCAAACATCCGATGTGATAACACAGATCATCCTTACCGATCCGGCCAAGAAGGTTACTTACCAAACAAATTTGAATTTACAAACTCAAAACGCTTATAACATCAACATCAATTCGCCCTATACTATTGCTAAATGGTTTACCGGGAATATTAATCTAAACGCGTTTTATAACCAGTTTAAATCTGACAATTTATTGGGTGCAAACTTAAACAAAGGGCAGGCCGCGTTTGCGGGCAGGGTAACACAAGCATTCCTGTTTGGTGGCTTTAGGGCAGAAGTATTGGAAAACTACCAGTCTGCACAAACTTATGGCCTGTTTGATATAAAACCACAATACAATATTGATTTGGGCCTAAGCCGCGCATTTGTTGATAAAAAGCTGAATATTAAAGTATCCTGCAGTGATATATTTAATACCCGTACCAATAATGTGGATCTGAATTATCAATCAGACATGATCCGGATCAAACAAAAAAATGAAAGCCGCATAGCCCGCTTAACTCTTACCTATAATTTTGGAAACAGCAAAATAAAGGCCCGTAATCACCAAACCGGTGCCGAGGACGAAAAAGGAAGAGTGAAAGGAGGTAACTAATAAAACAATCGCTTTTCCCTTAAAAAGTAAAATGTAAAATCAGGGCATTCGTACCATGGCCGGTGCGAACGCCTTGATACATTACTGGTACACTGACAAAATTTTGCAACCAATTTTTCCCTTTAATGTTGCAATCATGAAAGCTACCCCGTCCTATTAAATTGCCATTTTAAAGGGAGGGAATGACATCGTATTAAGTAAATGTTTGTCATTCTTCGCTATGCTACCCATGACAGATCTATTCTCTATCCGTTATGTCATTGCGAGGAGCCGCTGGGGTTAAGCGATTGCTTCATTACTCAATTCCATGACATTTCCCTCGTTCGCAATGGCATGGAGGGTACACGGTCATTTCTCTTTCAGCGCTTTGCAAAACTTTATAACTCAGCAATGACAAAATTAATATACTGATTATAAAAATGTTAAAATTTCATTTCGTTTGTAACTTTTTGTTACAAAACCGCATCTTAATTATATACTGATCGACCGGGAAAAACATTTATTTAAATTACCATAGCCCCCCTATATGGTGTAATTACGAATACAAACAATCACTACTATGAACCTTATTTTTAAAAAATTAGCTTACACGGTTTTCTCTTTATTATTATGCACGGGCATTACCATAGCACAAACCAAAACTTCAGCCAAAATATCAGGGGTGTTAAAAGATGCACAAAGCAAGCCGATGGAATACGCTACCGTTAGCTTATTAAAAGCAACCGATTCTACCATAGTAAAAGGAACTCTTACCACCGATGCCGGCGCTTATACTTTTGACCAGATCACTGCCGGTAATTATATAATTAAAGCAACCGCGGTTGGCTATGCCAAAGCGGTAAGCCCCGCTTTTACGGTAGCAGCAGGCGCATCAACCGTTACCGCGCCCGATTTAAAGATGCAGGACAACAGCAAAAGCCTGCAAACCGTAAACATCACTGCAGCAAAACCGCTTATTGAGCACCAGATTGACCGTACCGTAATGAATGTAGAGAACAGCGTACTTGCTGCAGGGAACTCGGCAATGGAAATATTAGAAAGGGCGCCCGGCGTATCTGTTGATAAAGATGATAAGATCAGCATTAAAGGTAAACAGGGAGTTACCGTAATGATAAACGATAAACTTACCTATCTTTCGCCGGCACAACTGGCTACGCTGTTACGCTCAACTGACGGTAATACGATCCAGTCTATCGAGATCATCACCAACCCTTCGGCTAAATATGACGCGGCCGGTAATTCGGGCATTATTAATATCAAGCTTAAAAAAAATAAGCAAACCGGCACCAACGGAAGTATAATTGCGGGTATGCAATACGGCGCCAACTGGCGCGATAACGAAACACTTACCTTAAACCATAAAGAAGGCGGTTTAAATGTATTTGGCTCATTTAGCCACAACAAAGGTGGCCGCGAGCAAAACATTCAGTTAAAACGTATCGTTACCGATACCGCCGGAAGAAAAACATATTTCAATCAATACTCCCCGCTAAAACAAACGGAGTACAATAACAGCTATCGCTTTGGTGCTGATTATGATCTTTCCTCAAAAAACACTATTGGTTTTGTATTGAACGGATACTTTAACACAGAAGACGATGCCAATAATAACCGCACCTACATTGGCCCCAATTATACACAAACAGATTCGTCATTGCGTACACTTTCTACTAATCATCAAACCTATAAAGATTTTGCAGTTAATGTAAACGATACTTATAAGTTAGATACTGCCGGCCAGCAAATAACCGCCGACCTGGATTATTCAAAATTCAGGAACAATGCCAATGCGCAATATGTAACTAATTATTATTTAGCTAATGGCGGCCCACAGCATCCTGATGGTTTTTTAGGTAATTTGACTCCATCAACCATTACCATCCGCACCGGCAAAGCCGATTATGTAAAGCCAATATCAAAAACGCTAAAATTTGAAGCTGGTGTAAAATTCAGTGATGTAAAGTCTGATAACGATTTGATGCAAACACTTTCGCAGGCTAAACCCTACTTAAGCACCAACCATTTTGTGTATGACGAAAAAGTTGATGCCGGTTATATAAACCTTAACAAACAATATAAAACCACATCAATACAATTAGGTTTAAGGGCCGAATACACCAAATCAAAGGCCGTTGGCGATTCGGCAAATGTGGTACAGACCATCAACAGGAGTTATTTGAACTTTTTCCCAAGTGTATTTATCAACCAAACGCTGAGCGCTAAAAACGAGGTTGGCTTTTCATACAGCCGCCGGATTGACCGCCCGCAATATGATAATCTGAATCCGTTTACGTTTAATCTTGACCCGTACACTTACATTAAAGGTAACCCTTATTTAAGGCCCCAATACACCAATAATTTTGAATTTAGTTATACCTACAGTAAACAGTTAACTGTAACCTTAGGCTACAGCCATACGAGTGATGTGATTACCGAAGTACCCGGAACGGACCCGGCAACAAAAATCTCCTTCATTACTAATGAAAACCTACAGGAACAAAATAACTATAATATTAACATCTACACCCCATACACCGTTACCAAATGGTGGGAGGGTAATGTTAATGCCACCGGATTTTACCTGGGCTTTAAATCCAATGGTTTAGAAGGCGGTAATTTAGACCGAGGCCAGGCGGCTTTTCAAATAAGAACAACCCAAACATTTACGCCGTTGGATGGCTATAAAGCTGAATTGACCGCTAATTACCAGTCAGCACTAACTTATGGGCTGTACTATGTTAAACCTCAATATTCGGCAGATGCGGGTATAAGTCACTCCTTTGCCAATAAAAAAGCGAACCTGAAACTATCCATGAGCGATTTCTTAAACTTATTAAGGAACGATGTTACCAGTAACTATCAGAGTAATAACATAGACATCCGCCAAAAACGCGAAAGCCGTATTACCCGGTTAACCTTCACCTATAACTTTGGCAGTAACAAAATAAAGGCCCGCAATCATCAAACCGGCCTGGAAGATGAAAAAGGAAGAGTAAAGGGTTCTAATTAGTAGCAGTTTTAGTTGCAGTAGCGGTTAATCATTTGATGCTACTGCTGCTAAAACCTGTCACTTTTTACTGCGCCATAAACAGCGCGTTGCTGAACAGCAATTTGCCGTTTTCCCAAAAACTGCGGAACAGGGGGTCATCTACCATATATATTACGGTGCCGCGGCCCAAACGCTGAACACCAAGCAGCATACCATCCTTTATCTTTTCCTTACTTTTTTGCCCTACAAAACCCGCCACCAGGTTCTCTTTTTTAATAGTACCCACGTTCCAGCCTATATCGTCTGCCAGGAGGTTATAAACATCATCGTTTTGTTTCAAGGCATAATAGTACTTAGGTAGGCCAAAACCAAGCGGGTGAGTATTATCTATATTTAGCTTATAAATCGCTCCGGGTACGCTTGAACTGGTAGCTGCACGATCGCGATTTTCATATATCCGATCATCAGATGTATTGGGTTTGGCCTTATCATCTTTTTTATCTTCCTTCTTTTTAAGATCAAATCCCCTTTTATCAGCCAGTAAAGCAACCGCGTTTTCTAAAGCAATCAATTTACCTCCATCACGCACCCAGTTTTGCAGCCGCTCTGAAGGGTAATCCGCATACCTTCCATCTGGAAAAATGGCAATATCAAAATCACTCAATTTAGCACGACCCAGATCGCTATATTTTATCAACGTAACCGGGTAGCCTAACTGCTGCTCAAAAAAGTGCCACACCTCGCCCATAGCTTCGCTTGAAACACCATCGCCGGCCATCAGCATAACTTTGGGCGCGGAAATATATTTAATATGATCTGACCCCAAATCAGCACCTTTATCTACAAAACCCGATGTTAAAAGCTCCAGGTTGCGGTTATAGCTTGTCGCCAAACGGGTAATCAATTGAGTAAAATCAGCACGGTCATTTCCGGCTTTGGTAATGATCAATGATCCGGCTGCGAATTTTTTGCCGCCAGCTTCAAAAGGTGTTTCACTATAACGCACCCGTATTTTTTCTTTTAGCAAAGCCGCTAAAAACTTAGCGTCTTCTAACGATTGCCAGGCACATACATAGGCGTAAGCATTAGTGATGTTAACAGGCGTTGCTTTTATCGGTTTTAATTCGCTGGTGCCGGGCTTTAATGACGCTACAATGCCATAAGCGTTCATGCCATAAGCATAAGGTAACGACCATGCGGTAATATCATAAGTGATAGAATCAGCTACAAAGGTTTTAGGCTCCAGCAATACATTCAACAATACCGACTTAGGCTGATAAGCGCTGATCACCATATCTTTTTCACCGATAGAAAACGCTTCGGTTTTACCATTTGAATAATTAAATCCATTAGCCGGGCCTTTTACGCCAAACCCGTATTGAATGCCGTTACGGTCAAGTGTCTTCGCCAGTGAAGCCATTTTATCGGCATTATCATTTTTTATCACATAACTTTTATACTCTCCCGGCGGGTTATTGCGACTATTTTCATAAAACTTTTTAAACTCGTCTATCGCCTTTTGCGCGTAAGCAGAACCTGTTTCGACAGTACTTAAACTGTTAGAGAGATGATGCGCAATCCGGTCCGACAGTTTTAAGGTATCGCCCATGCGGGTAACAATAGCCAAACCGGCACCGATCCCGCCCTGCTCATAGGTCATCCCGATAGAACCATTATATAAAGGATAGGTATCGCCGTAAGACGGGTACAACAGATCAAACTCCTGTTTGGTGAAATATAACCAACCGTGCTGGTCAAAATACTTGGCATTGTTTTTACCTATAATGTTTTGAAACTCTCGTTGCCATGCAGTAATGTCCTTATGAAAAGGCTCGGCCGCAGGCGCAAAATAATATGGCGAGTTTGAGCCCTGCTCATGAAAGTCCACATGTATTTGTGGCAGCCATTGGCTAAATAAGGCAACACGTGCCTGTGTTTCTTTTTGTGTTTGCCATGCCCAGTCGCGGTTCAAATCAAAATAATAATGATTTACCCGGCCACCCGGCCAGGGCTCGCTATGCTCACGTGCCGATGGGTTAGCATCCGGCTTTTCGCCTTTTACCGAATTATAAAAATTAACATACCTATCCCGCCCATCCGGGTTTAAACAGGGGTCAATTACCACTACTGTATTTTTTAACCACGGTTGTGTACGTGTGTTGGCGGGGTCAATCATATCATACAAAGCCTGCATAGCCGCCTCACTCGAACTTGGCTCATTGCCATGCACATTATAGCTTAACCAAACAATTACCGGCGTAGTTGAGGTAGCTGTGCCGCTTTTTTCTATGCCGGCTAAGCGCAGGTTATTATGGCGAATCTCTTCCAGCCTCCCGATATTTTCATTTGATGCGATAAACATGGCCAATAATGGCCTGCCTTCATTTGTGGTGCCATATTGTTCCAGCTATACATTTTTTGAAGCCCCGGCAACATATTTAAAATAGTCAACAATACGCGAATGATAAGTAAACTGGTCGCCCAGCTTATAGCCTAAAAACTCGGATGGTGATTGTATTTTTTGTGAGAAGGCAGATAAGGTTAAAACAAACCCTATAAATAAAATGGTTAATTTTTTCGACATACAATTAAATGAGCAATTGCTAATGTAAAAAAATATTTTGAGTAAAAAGGCTGGCTTTGTGCGGAGGTGTAGCATTGAGTTGTCCTTTGAAATGAGAACAGGGATTTGTAAATTTGATAGCATATAGCTATTGTAATGACACACTTAACCATCGACAATAAAAAATATGTGCTGATACCGGAAGAAAGCTACCAGGAACTGCAAAAAATGCAGCACTAAAATAAAACGTTCTCTGTTGAAGAAGCCCGTGATTACAGCAAGAGGCTGATTAAGAAATGGCCTTCAGAGAAGTAATAATTGCATCGCTAAATTAGGCGATAGCCGAAAAGGATACCGGACATGCCCTGATCCGGAGAGATTTGATAGGTTATAAATGTATTTCTTATAAGAAAAAGTACACTATCGTATTTATTGAATTGGATACAGAAATTGTTATTTGCGGGTTTATGCTTTCAAAAAGAATATACTGGTAAGCACGTAGCGTCCCCCCTTTGTCATCCTAATCAAATAAAATCAGTATTTTTAACTATACGGTTATTCAGCCACCGGGTAATTACGTATTTGTATAAAATTACATGGGTACATGAAGCTAAACGCTTATACCCTTGCCAAAGATGAAAGCGATCAAAGAAAAACATTCCTTAGCCATGCGATGGACCCATTGGGTAAACTTCCCGGTACTCACCATCATGATATGGAGTGGTATGCTCA
Source organism: Mucilaginibacter sp. (assembly GCA_036398535.1). Lineage (GTDB taxonomy): Bacteria > Bacteroidota > Bacteroidia > Sphingobacteriales > Sphingobacteriaceae > Mucilaginibacter. The sequence continues at coordinate 8,472 of DASWOZ010000065.1, forward strand.
TCTATTGGGCCAATGACGAGTATAAGATCACCATCTTCGGGCACACTTATGTTAGGTTCTTCCCGGATTGGTATTATAACCTACTGCATATCCCCTCGCGCTTGGCCGAGGGCATGGCCTGGCATTTTTTGTTTATGTGGTTCTTTACGCTGAATGGGATATTCTACGTCTTGTACACCATCTTATCCGGCGAGTGGCGGGATTTGGTACCCAACCGGCATTCGTTTAAAGAGGCTTTTTTAGTGCTGCTGCATGACCTGCATATCCGCAAGATGGCGCCGCCACAAAACAAGTATAATGCCGCCCAGCGTATTGCCTATACCGCTATTATCATTATGGGTATCGGGTCGGTTATTACCGGGCTGGCTATTTATAAGCCCGTGCAGTTTTATTATCTCACCTGGTTATGCGGCGGTTATCATTTTGCCCGCATTATCCACTTTGCCTTAACACTTGGTTATGTTTTCTTTTTTGTGATCCACGTGGTACAGGTGGTGTTAGCCGGATGGAATAATTTCAGGTCGGTAGTATCGGGGTTTGAAGTGGTTAATGAACAATCCAAACCCGCAATTGAAACGCAGCATGAAGAAGGAGAAGAGTAAAGAAGAGCTAACCATTGATCAAAAGATCAACCGGCGAAACTTTATTTCGTTCGCCACCTTCTTTGGGCTTGGCGGGGCAGCATTTGGCGGATGGAAATGGTTGTATAATTCGCCTGTTGAACCTGCCGGGATTACTGCGGGCGCACGTAAGCCCTTACGCCGGGCATTGAACAAAACAGAGCTTTTCTTCCGGAACTTTTTTAGCAATAACCATCTGGTCAAAACTTATCCAAAATCAATGGCAGCCAAAGTGGTGAGGCATAACAGCGATATTGGGTCGGAGGGGAAGCTGCCACCAGAAAACTGGCTATTGCAGGTACATAAAAAATCGGGCGAAGTATTGCAGATCAGTTTAGACGAAATAAGGACATTACCCAAAACAGAAATTATCTACGATTTTAAATGTGTAGAAGGCTGGGACCAAATATCGCATTGGGGCGGTGTGCGGTTCATTGATTTTATGAATCATTATAATTTAGGCGACGAGGCCAAACTGCAATATGTAGGTATGGAAACGCCCGACAAAAAATATTATGTAGGTTTGGATATGCCCAGTGCACTGCATCCGCAAACTTTATTGGCCTACGAGATGAACGAGCAGCCCTTACCGGGTAAACATGGCCAGCCGCTACGGTTAATCATTCCGGTTAAATATGGCATCAAGAACCTGAAACGGATTGGCTCCATTACCTTTAGCGATACCCGCCCACGTGATTATTGGGCCGAACAGGGGTATGATTATTATTCAGGGCTGTAAATCAATGTAACACTTTACAGTTCCCTGCTAAGGACGGACAACGATATACTTTACTTATGCCCCCCAATTACCGTATTCAAAAAGGTTTCTACCGCGTAAGTAGATAATTGCCCTCCCGGTCCGTTCAAATTAAAATCAAAGCCATGTGTTGCCCAAGGTAGTTTAAGCCAGTAATGTTTAATACCGTTTTGTTGTAATTTTTCATTCAGGCGGCGGCTATGCTCATAGGCTACCAGCACATCATTTCCACCGTGGATAATGAGCGTTGGGACAGATTGCTGATTAACAAACTCAATTGGCGAACTGGCTGCATAGCTTTTGGGCACCTGTTGATACGAACCACCTAAATACCGCCTCATCACCAGCCGGGAATCCATAATTAACGGATTTGCCGGGGCGGAATACCCCCAAACCATATCGGCAGGACCATAAAAATCAACTACCGCTTTAAGGCTTTTATCCTGCAAGGTATAGGCCGCTAATAAAGCAATCTGCGCACCGGCAGAACGGCCCAATAGCACAAAGTTATTTGTATCTACCTTTAATTCTTCGGCATGTTTACGCAAATAGATTAGGGCAGCACGGACATCTTCAACCGGTGCCGGGCTTAGGTATTTGGGGGCCATCCGGTAATTGATCGCGGCTACAGTGTAACCTTTACTGGCCAGGTTACTGTTTAGCCCGGGCAATTGCTTACTATCGCCGCCACTCCATGAGCCGCCATGTACTACAATAACACAGGGCCTTTTCCCGCCAAATCTTGATGGATAAAAATCCATCGTCATGGCAGTATCCGCATAGGTAACATAAGTTAAGGTACGATAAGGCATAGCCTTAGTGGCTGCAAACATTTTCCAGAAACTAAAAGGCGGCCCCCCTTTTATAAATTGGGTTGCCGAACTGTCTATATAGCTGCCGCTTAATGAACCTGCCATCTCCTGCCGGATGCTGCTGGCTATACAGTAAGCTCGTGCAATTGGCGATAAAAAAATTAGCAATGCAAAAATACCAATGATGGTTCCGGTCAGTTGATACTTCTGCACCCCAAATCCGGCCGCTAAAAAGATCAATAGCAAACCGATAAATACCCACGGAAATTCGGCCACCCCAATAGCCAGGTACCACAAATAATAAACCGGAGCCTTGAATATGGCTAACAGAGAGGTAAAGAAAAGTAAGACAATAAGTATTAACCGGATCATAAACTAATTGAAAGATACAATTAGATTTACAAATCCCAACCGTTACCCGTTAATTTGTGATCAATACACCTGCAGATGAAAAACAACCTCCAACAAACCTACGGCAATATAGATATTTACCTGTTTGACCAGCTACTAAAAGGCCGCTATAACGATTGTAAAAAAGTACTTGATGTAGGATGCGGTGGCGGCCGAAACTTGTTTTACTTTTTGCAGCATGGATATGAAGTATTTGGCGTTGACCCTAATCCACAAGCGGTCGCTGCGGTTAAGGAATTGTCGGCAACGTTAGCGCCCAATAATCGGCAAGAAAACTTTACAGTGGTAACAGCCGAGGAATTACCTTATACTGATGCTACTTTTGACCTGGTGATCAGCAGCGCGGTACTGCACTTTGCGCTTAATGAAACGCATTTTGACGCGATGCTGCGCTCCATGCTCCGGGTGCTAAAACCGGGTGGATACTTTTTTGCCAGACTGGCATCTGATATAGGTATTGAAAAATTAGTAAAGCATTCAGGCCATAGCCGCTATTTACTGCCCGATGGTTCTGAGCGATTTTTAGTTAATCAACAAACATTACTGAATTATACCGGCGAATTTGGCAGGCTATATGAGCCCATAAAAACAACCAATGTGCAAAATTTACGTTGTATGACTACTTGGTGTGTACAAAAGGAGTAACTCATCCGGGTTATTGCTTCGCCCGGCTTTAGCGATGACCGAATGAGCAAATAGCCCATACGTTATTACCTTTTTACAAACCAACAACAATATTTTATATAAACTTGCAGCGTAAGTACCATCTGTCAGCATACTATAACCTATGAATGAGGAATTTTACAGGCAAATTTTAAATAAACAGCAACATGCGCAGGCCGTTCCCTCAAACAAGGCAATTACCCGCTGGGCGCTGCAGGTGATCCATTTGTTATACCCGGAACAATCCAAACAGGTATTTATTTCTGTTGACGAGCTAAAACAGGAGATCCAAAAGCTGGAAACCGAGCTTTGCCAGATCATGGACGCCACTAAAGCCTGTAGCAATTGTAACAGCGAAAACTTAGCGAAAGATTTTTTTGAGTATCTGCCCGAACTGTACCGCATTCTGAACACAGATATACAGGCCATTTTTACCGGTGACCCTGCTGCCCGCAGCGAGTTTGAAGTGATACGCACGTACCCGGGCTTTTTTGCGATCTCGTTTTACCGGTTGGCGCATGAACTTTATAAATATGAAGTGCCGTTATTGCCCCGCATTTTAACCGAATATGCGCATTCAAAAACAGGGATTGATATACATCCGGCTGCTGAAATAGGCGAATATTTTTATATCGATCATGGTACGGGCACGGTTATTGGCGAAACTACACAGATAGGAAAAAATGTAAAACTATATCAGGGCGTTACTTTAGGCGCGTTAAGCGTGGCAAAAAGCATGGCTTATATGAAGCGCCATCCAACAGTGGAAGATAATGTGATCATTTATTCGGGAGCTACCATTTTGGGTGGTGAAACAGTAATTGGGCATGATAGTGTAATTGGCGGAAACGTGTGGCTTACCACAAGTGTGGAACCAAATTCAACAGTTTACCACAACCCAAGGGTAAAGGTTTTAAAAAAAGTTAAATAGTTATGGCAGGCATATTAGAACTGATAGGCAACACGCCTATGGCAGAGGTCAAGAAATTAAATCCTAATCCTAACGTACGCATTTTTGGTAAGCTGGAAGGTAATAACCCCGGCGGAAGCGTGAAGGACAGGGCGGCTTATAATATGATCAGCAGCGCGTTGGAGCGTGGCGATATTAACCCCGGTACTAAATTGATAGAGGCCACCAGTGGTAATACCGGAATAGCATTGGCGATGATAGCCAGCCTATTTGGCCTGGAAATTGAACTGGTATTGCCTTCA
>DASWOZ010000066.1:0-11799 GCA_036398535.1 Mucilaginibacter sp.
CCCATTCATTTTTCAAAATGCTTAAGACGATAGAATCCCGTCGGGTGCCATCAGCTAAAGGCATGTGGCTTCTTATCATACCTTCAACCTGGCAGCCAATACTTTTCATGGCGGCTATGCTTCGGGCATTCTTGGCATCGGCTCTAAACTCTATCCGTTCCATACCCAGGGTTTCAAATGCAAATTGCAGCAATAGGTATTTGCAGTGTTTGTTTAACCCCGTCCCTCTAAATTTTTGGCCGTACCAGGTATAACCAAGCTGTAAGGTTTTATGAACAGGCTGAATGTCATAAAAACGGGTGCATCCCGCATAGCTGTTAGTTTGTTTATCATAAACAATAAAAGGATATTCTTTGCCGGTGGCTTTAGCCGCAAGCGCGCTATCAATATAACTAATCATGTTTTGCTCGCCTGCGGCACTTATTTGCGAATACTTCCAGGTATCAGTTTCGTTTAATGCAAAGGGTAACAGGTAGGGCATATCGTCTTTTTGTAAAGGGCGTAACAGCACGTTTTCGTCTTCCAGGATGTAGGTTGCTTCTTTATCAAAATTGGTCGTCATTATAGTGAGCATTAATTAGGATATGAGTAATAATTGAAAATATTTGAGCAATTTAGTCGAAACGAATTGCACAGTCAAAAATACCGATCCAAACGATGGCAAAATATAAAAATCAAACCCGGCTATTAGCAGCTATTGACTGTATTATATTTGGATTTGATGGATTGAACATAAAATTGCTGTTGATACAACGTGGATTTGCTCCTCAAAAAAATAAATGGAGTTTGATGGGAGGCTTTTTACAACCTACGGAAAGCCCGGATAACGCCGCAGTACGGGTATTAGAAGATTGTACCGGGCTTAAAGAGGTGTATATGGAACAATTTCAGGTTTTTGGCAGCCCGGAGCGCGACCCGGTGGAACGGACCTTATCAATTGCTTATTTTGCCCTGATCGACATCAACAAATATCAGTATCAGCTAAGTGATAAGTACCACGCAGAATGGTTTTTGCTGACCGAAATGCCAAAATTGATTTTTGACCATGCCGAAATGGTAAAGCTGGCTCAAAAGCAATTACGTTACAAGGCTGCTTTACACCCTATATTATTTCAATTACTTCCAGAAAAATTTACCATTCCTCAATTGCAAGCTTTATATGAGGGGGTGTATGAAACCAAGTTTGACAATCGTAACTTTAGCCGTAAGCTATTATCAACAGGGTTGCTGGTAAAACTATCTGAAAAAGATAAATTATCATCGCGTAAGGGCGCCTTTTACTACCGGCTTAACCAAGCTAATTACCAGGATAATTTCGAATCTTTTTTAAACCTGGTGCCCAACCCGGATAAATTTTTTTAACGGTTACTCTAAATTTTTAGGCAGCTTTACCATAAAGGTTGAACCCTGGCCGGGTGTAGAGTATACATCAATGGTGCCATGATGTTTTTCTATAATACCAAATACAATTGAGAGCCCCAGGCCGGTACCTTCGCCAATATCTTTAGTGGTAAAAAAGGGTTCAAATATACGCTGTTTGGTATCTGACGACATGCCGGTACCTGTATCGGTTATTTCTATAGAAATATGGTCCGGATAGTCATGAGTAGCTATTGTAATGCGTTCGTTTAAATGTTCTTCTTTAGCTTTAATGGCTTGTATACTGTTATTGATCAGGTTGATGAGTACCTGGTTAATTTTGCCCGAATAACAATTTAAAAGTTCCAGCTTATCCAGCATAGGCTTTACCTCAATATAGTTAGGGATAGAGCTTCTTAAAAGGATAAGTGTATTTAATATGGCCGTATTTATATTGGTAGGTTTTAGTACAAGTTCGTCCATCCGGCTAAAGGTGCGTAAACTTTGTACAATTTCTGATGTACGGTTTGCACCATCTTCAATCCCATCAAGCAGGCTCATAATCTCATCTTTAACAAACTCAGGGTCTATTTTTTGTTTGTATTTTTTTGCCAGTGCTAATAATTCCGGGTTTTCAATATGATTTGCAGCAGCATCATATTTATTTAGTAATTCAAACAGTTCATTAAAATCAAGCCGCAACGGGGTTACATTCGCGCTTACAAAATTAATCGGGTTATTAATTTCATGGGCAACCCCTGCGGTAAGCTGGCCCAAAGAAGCCATCTTTTCAGTTTCAATTAGCTGAAACTGGGCCGATTTCAAATTTTCAATAGTCACCGACAGATTTTGATTGGTTTGTATGAGTTCCTGTGTGCGTTCTTTAACCTTGTTTTCTAACAGAATGTTTTGTTCGGTTATCAGGCGTTCGTTTTCTTTAGCTATTTTAAGTGCTGCAAGCTGTGATTCATCTTTTTGATGACGGTAAAAATTGATCTTATCGGCAAGCGCTATTGAAAACAATATTAATTCAACTATCGAACTGTAAATTAAAATGTTAACCGTAAACTCATTATAGGGTATTAAGCCTTTGTTGCGTGCAATTGACAGTAGTAAGGCAAGTAAAGATAATCCCCAGCCAACCATAAAAAATTTAGCAGGTTCATAACCTTTAATGTATAGGAAAAAGCCAATAAAAAGCAGATAAGTTGAAATGACAAATACACTTAAGGTAATTAATACATACGCGGTTATGGTCCAGTCAAAAATTACAGCAATTAATGGCAATGTATATAGTACATATAAAAAAAGATAGGGTTTATAATATTGCTTAACGTTTTGCTTTAATTGTAAAAACTCACCAGCAAATATTAATATGGAATAGCCAAAAAATACCCTGAGGATAGGAAAGACATAATTATTTAAAATAATCTTATCATCGGGTAAAAAGCCGTTTCCATAGCCTATGGCCAGCATTTGCGACACCCCCAAAGCAATGATATAGAATACATAATACAGGTAGCTTCTGTCGCCAACAACAATAAACAGCATCAAGTTATACAATGCCATAATGATAAAAATGCCTATAAAAGCGCCGTTAATTATATTGTCGGTATTGCTTTTTTGTATAAACTGATCGGCACCATGCACCTCAATAGGCATTACAGTTGATGAGCTGCTTTTCACCCTTGCAAATACGGTTGCCGATGAACCGGGCAAAAGCGGCATATTAATCAACATAATGGTTTGCACGTTTGATTTTAAATTGTACTGCGGATCGTGGAACGTTAAATGAATAATTTCATGATCAGCTTTTTCAAAGTATACATCAAACTCATCAACAATTACCCGCCCAATAGTAATAGGGATATATGGCCGGTTGGTGTTGTTTTTTAAAATGAACTTTAACCAGGTAACTGATTTGGAGTATTCAAATATAGGCAAGGTGGTAGTAATACTATGAAAATTAGGGTTGTTGATAACATCCTTAATAGTAAGGGTATGGTTTGGGTCTTCCAACTCCAAAAAATACGGATTAGTCAAATATTTCGACTCAAGGTGATTAATTTTTAACGTATCGTGCCCATTAGCAAAAGCAATGCAATTTTGTATAACTAAGCATATGATCAATAATATTTTTTTCATTTTACAAAATGGCTTGCAAGGGCTTATATTTGACAATAAAAATGCACAGAAAATTGAAATTTTAAACAATTTACTGCGTTAATTATCCGTCTGTCTTTAAAATAAATAAAATTATGGAATTAGGTGTGTTATATGTTGATGATGAAATTAATAACCTAAACAGTTTTAAAGCAGCATTCAGGCGTGATTTTGAGATTTATACAGCCAGTTCGGCCAAGGAGGGAAGGAAAATCTTAGACACGCATGAAATTGGGGTCATCATTACAGACCAACGCATGCCTATCATGACCGGTATTGAGTTCTTAGAGTCTATATTGCCTATATACCCGGATACCATCCGGATCTTATTAACCGGTTTTTCAGACATTAACGCAGTTATGGACGCCATAAACCGTGGACAGGTATATAAATACCTGGTGAAGCCATGGCAAAATGACGAGCTAAAGATGTACATAGAAAATGCGCTGGAAATTTACCACCTGCGCAAAGAAAACAAAGAACTTGCCCGAAAACTACAGTTAGCCAACTTAGAGTTAGAAAATTTATCTAAGCCACGTACATAGTTTCATAATCATTTTAATTAATACAAGCTAATATTGGTAATTATAGCATAAGCTATGGAAGTTGCTATATATCATAGAATTATAAATAGCAAATATTCATAAAAAGCTATATTAGTGCTCTCTTATTACTTCCGTATAAAAAACTGCTGCCAGGTACTGATAAGATTAAGGGCTATTGATTATTTATTAAATGAAACGAATTTTATACCTGTTAGGTTTTTTTGTTTTTATAGTAGTATCAGTAGCGGCGCAGCAAAAGCCACAATACACACAATACGTTTTCAATAATTATCTTTTAAATCCGGCTGTATCTGGTATTGAAAATTATACAGATGTAAAGGCAGGTTACCGCAGCCAGTGGACAGGGTTAGAAGGAGCCCCGGTAACCAGTTATTTAACTATAAATATGCCTGTAGGCCAAAACTTTATACAGGGCGATGCCACTGCCAGCCCTGCAAATGGCGGCGAAAACCCATACAGCAGGCTCTACACCCGTAATTACCAGGCAGCAGAACCGCATCACGGTGTTGGCCTAATGGTGGTAACAGATAAGGCCGGGCCTATTACCCAAACCAACATTGATGCTACCTATGCTTATCATATCGGCATAACAGACCGCATAAACCTGGCATTGGGCGTATCGGCAGGTGTTGCCCGTACAGCGTTAAACACAGCAGAAGTAACTTTAGAAACCGCGCTTGACCCAGCCATAACTAATGGCAATAACAGCCAATGGAAGCCTGACCTGGGTGCCGGTATATGGTTATATTCTTCAAACTATTACTTTGGTGTATCGGTACAGCAGCTATTGCCGCAAAATTTATATTTTACTACTTCAAATGCTATCAATCTTGCCAATAAAACAGTTCCGCATTATTTTTTTACCGGTGGTGTTAAGTTTTTTGTATCAGACGATATAACCTTTGTGCCTTCAGTTTTAGTAAAGCAAATCAATCCGGTTCCGTTAACGTATGATGTTAACATGAAGTTTGCCTTTCAGGATAAATTTTGGTTGGGCGGTTCCTACCGCCATGGCGATTCATTTGGCATACTGGCGGGGTTTAACTTAAGCTCGTTCCTCAATGTAGGGTACTCTTACGATATTACCACATCGGCCCTAAACACCGTAAGCAGCGGTACACATGAAATTGTTATAGGCTTGTTATTGAATAATACTTACAAGGTTACCTGCCCCCGGTACGGGTTTTAAGCAGGCATCAGGTTTGTGTAGCCTGTTTCGCCACGCGACACATATAACACGGCACAATTACAACTCCTTTCTCAGCCTTGCCACCGGGATATTCATTTGCTCGCGGTATTTGGCAACGGTACGGCGGGCAATATTGTAACCGGCATCTTTTAAAATATCGGTCAGTTTTTCATCAGCCAGCGGATGGCGCTTATCTTCCTTACCTATATGTTCTTCCAGTATCTTTTTAACTTCTTTGTTAGATACTTCTTCACCACTCTCTGTTTGGATAGCCTCTGAGAAGAATGATTTTAGCAAGAATGTACCATGCTCGGTTTGTACATACTTAGAGTTAGCCACCCTGGATACGGTTGAAATATCCATGCCAATTTTATCGGCAATATCTTTCAGTATCATAGGTTTTAAACTCTTATCATCGCCGGTTAAAAAAAACTCATACTGATATTGCATAATGGCATTCATCGTTTTTAGCAGCGTTTGCTGGCGTTGTTTTATAGCATCAATGAACCATTTTGCCGAGTCAAGCTTTTGCTTTACAAACTGTACCGCTTCTTTCAGTTTTTTATCTTTTGCCGATGCCTTATCATAATGCTGAAACATTTCCTGGTATGACCGGCTTACTCTAAGTTCAGGCGCGTTTTTTGAATTTAAGGTCAATATCAACACACCATCACTGTTTTTAATATGAAAATCGGGAATTACCTGCATTTGCTTGGTATTCACCTCATTTGAATCACCGGGTTTGGGGTTGAGCTTTAAAATTTCATTTACAACGCCCCTTAACTCTACCGATGTCATGTTTAATGATTTCTCCAGCTTATCGTAATGCTTGCGGGTAAATTCATCCAGGTAATGCTCAACCACCAAGATAGCTTTTTTGATGATCGGATCATTAACATCTTTTTTCCGTAGCTGTATCAACAGGCATTCCTGTAAGCTGCGCGCACCAACACCGGCCGGATCAAAGCTTTGGATAACTTTTAGCATGTCTTCCACTTCTTCATCCTCGGCTATTACATTTTGCGAAAACGCCAGGTCATCCGTAATAGACATGATAGGCCGGCGTAAATAACCATCATCATCCAAACTGCCTATAATTTGCTTGGCTATCCTGAAATCTTTATCAGACAACGGTAGCATATCCAATTGCGATTGCAGGCTTTCAAAAAATGAGCTTTGTACGGCAATAGGTATTTCTTTCCGTTCGTCTTCATCGTCACCGTTTTGGTCATAGCGCGAGCCATAATCATTTACGTTGTCATCCTGCAGATAATCGTCTATATTAAACTCATCCATCTCGCCCTTTTCATCGTCACTGTTATAAGTATCCTCATCCGGGTCGCGGTCTGGGTATTGTTCTTCAGGCTCATTCAAATTAGTCAGGCTCAGATCTTCAAGAGCAGGATTTTCTTCCAATTCCTCTTTGATACGGGTATCCAATGAAACAGTGGGCACCTGTAACAATTTAATAAATTGTATTTGCTGCGGAGAAAGCTTTTGTAAAAGTTTTTGTTGAAGATTTTGTTTAAGCATAGATAAAGCCAAAAATACATCAATTACTATCAACTTTAAAACTAAGTTGGTGCAACAAGGACATTTTAGTAAATACCAAAAAAAATATTTTGTTTGGATGACACATCATTTTATTAATAACTTTATAAAAATTGATCAAAACTTATGGCTATTATAAAAGAGTTTAAAGAGTTTGCCATGCGTGGCAACGTTGTTGATTTGGCAGTTGGTGTTATTATTGGCGCCGCTTTTGGCAAAATAGTTACCTCATTGGTAACCGATATAATTATGCCGCCACTGGGGTTACTGTTAAATGGTGTCGACTTTAAAGATCTTAAATATGTTTTAAAGCCAGCCGTTGGCAAAACACCGGAAACCGCTATTAATTACGGTTTGTTTGTTAACAATGTACTTGACTTTTTAATTGTTGCCTTTTGTATTTTTCTGATGGTTAAAGGAATCAATTCATTAAAGAAAAAAGAAGATGCAGCCCCGGCTCCGGAACCTGCTCCAACCAAAGAAGAACAGCTACTTACTGATATTCGTGATATTTTAGCAAAGGGTAAATAGTTTATAAATGAATAGGTCATGGTTTATGGCTTTTCATTTTCATAACTTATTCTCCTATATTATATAATTATATAAGACTGTTAGATTTGACAACTTTTAAAAAGTTGTCAAATCTTTGTCAGCTCGTCAGCCTGATTAAAACGTCTTAGGTAATTTAGGGTCGGTTAAAATAATATAATCGCCCATCTGTTTAAACTTGCTCCAGTCTGGGTTATCAAAGCTGTCATCCGCATAAGCGGCAATATTTAACACCCGTATTTTTGGTGCGTATTCTTTTAATTGCGCTATTGCCCCCAACTTTTCTTCGCTATGAAAGCCGCCGTTTATCTGTAATATTTTATAATCCTTATGTTGCTTGTAAAACTTAGCTATTGACCACCCCATTGTGGCATCCCATAAATTTTGTGCCTGATACATTTGCATGCCGCCCATTGCGCCGTGGCCACCCATAATGTTTACAAATTTTTCATAGTACGGGCCTTTAGCCGTATCAATAGGCAAGGGCGGGAGATAAGATTTACCTATAACATCCAATTCCTGCAAGCTGCCAAGCCCGCCGGCGCTTACCATATGCGTATAGCGTGATGGCGCGTTTGCAGCATTAACAGGTAGATGATTAGCTTTGGCAAGTTCAATTAACGGGCGGTAATCCTTATAATTCGGCCAGGTGCGGGCATCTGTTATTAAACTTTTCTCGCGGATAAATCCTTTTAAATATTCATTTAAAACAGTTTGGCAATCCGTTTCAAACATCTCCATTGATAGCGCTGTTTTACCCGGATATTTTTCGGCCAGTTTATTAAATAGCGTGTATTCCAGGTAATGCCCGGTTGAATCATTGTGTTCTTCGCCAAAAAATAAAATATCGGCATTAGCCATATCCTTAATTATATCATCAACGGCTACTGTTTTTTGTTTGGCGGTGCTATATATTTTATAATGTTGAGCCATATTATCCTGGCAAAAAACATAAACGGGCAGCAGTAATAAGGCAAGAAGTGTAAGCTGTTTCATGTGGTATATAATAACCCGGTTAAATTACGTTAATAATTTGATAGCCAAATATGAAATATTGTATTTGAAAAGTTTAAAAATTACACTACATTTGCGCTCTTGTTTTTTTAAACAACGATAGCATAAAAAGTCATGAAAAGAACGTTCCAGCCTTCACAAAGGAAAAGAAGAAATAAACACGGTTTCCGTGAGCGTATGTCATCTGCAAATGGCAGAAGAATATTAGCAGCAAGAAGAGCCAAAGGCAGAAAAAGATTATCAGTATCTGACGAGCGTCGTCATAAAGCATAAGCTGGTTAATTCTCCTTTTTAATAGGGGTTTGAACCGCATATTTACCTAAATTACGGTTCAGGATTAACAAAATGTACACCTTTAAAAAAGAAGAACGGTTATGTAATAAAAGGCTTATTGATGGGCTTTTTCATAACGGTTCTTCTTTTTTATGTTATCCCTTTAAAGTTTCGTGGCTTTTAAATGCCGGGCAGCAACAAGTTTGTGCGCAGGTATTATTTTCGGTCTCCAAAAGGCGGTTTAAACACGCCGTTGATCGTAATTTAATAAAAAGGCGCATGCGCGAGGCCTATAGGCTAAATAAGCAACAGCTATTATATGACGTGCTTGCCGGTGATGATAAACAGATTGTACTTTCGGTAGGATACATAGGCAAAGGCATTGAGCCTTATGAGCTTATAGAGAAAAAAATGCTGCGGCTACTAACCCAGCTTAGCCAGGAAGTTGCCAAATGAAAGCTATAGCCCAATTATTAAAAGCGGTAATAGGTGGCATTTTTATAATTCTGATAAAAATATACCAGTACTTTATTTCTCCGCTTACCGGTGCATCCTGCCGGTATACGCCTACCTGTTCGCAATATGGGGTAGAGGCTATAAAGAAGCACGGTGCTTTTAAAGGCGGATGGTTAACTTTGAAACGTATTGCCAGTTGCAACCCTTGGGGCGGGCATGGGCATGATCCGGTACCTTGATATAAAATAGAAGCAAGAATCAAGACATAAGAATCAAGATAGGTTCATTGTTTTTTGTTTTGGCTCTTGTATCTTAACTCTTGATTCTAAATATGAGCTATATATTACAAATTGAAACTGCTACTACGGTATGTTCTGTTGCTTTAGCAAAGGATGGACAGGTTGTGGCTTTTAAACAGTTAGATGAACGTAATATACATGCCGAAATAATTACTTTATTTATTGATGAACTGATTAATTCGGCAGGCATAAAATATGATGATCTGAGTGCTGTCGCGGTAAGCTGTGGGCCGGGTTCATATACCGGTTTGCGTATTGGCATATCAACCGCTAAGGGTTTATGTTTTGCATTAGATAAGCCATTAATAGCGATAGAAACTTTAGAAGCTATGGCCTATGGTATTATTGCTTTACATCAATATCAGGATATGCTGCTTTGCCCTATGATTGATGCCCGGCGTATGGAAGTTTATACGGCTTTGTTTGATACTGAAGGCAATAGAGTTGAACCCACAGCCGCAAAAATCATTGACGAAAATAGCTTTACAGACCAGTTAAAAGGCAATAAAATATTGTTTTTTGGCGATGGAGCAGAAAAGTGCCGGGCTATTTTTGAGGGTAACTTAAACGCCCTGTTTTTACCTGATTTTGTTAATTCGGCAACGCAGCTTACACGCCTTGCAATTGAAAAATTTAATCATCAGGATTTTGAAGATGTTGCTTATTTTGAACCTTTTTATCTTAAAGATTTTATTGCCGGGAAGAAAAAGGATTAATTATTCCTGATAGGGTCTTTTGGAAAAAGACGATCCCATAGTCGGCCTAAAAAGCCCTTTTCTTCACCCATAGGGATATAGTTTGCATTCATAGGGTGTTCAATAACTGGCCCAAACTTCATAGAAAAGCCCATAAAAAAACTGGCGGCAATAAAAGAACTTGGTCCGGGGATATATTGAACATGGTAAGGTTGGTTGCCTTGAATTGCAGCCGCTGCCATAAAACCCGTTTTTACAAGAGATTCGCTGCCGATAAAAAACTCACAGTTAGGCGTTTTGACCATAAACTGGGCACCTAAATTAAAAAGTTTTAAATCATTATAAGAAGGTGTTAAAGACACGGTATAATTTTGATATTGTACCGGGGCAACTAATGCGCCCGTAAATCCCGAATAAGCTAATTCTTTTGATGCGATAAGTGTTGGTGCAAACTTTAATGATCCGTTATCATTAAGCCAATAGGATTTGTTGACACTTAATTCGGCCAGTCCGTTTGTTGGGGTATTAAAGCTGCCCGTTATGGGCCGCGATTTGGTAAGGGCATTTACTTCATGATAAATATTATCTTCTGCACGTGGGGTAGATAATCCTGTAATGGTAACCACATCATTTGGATCACCCAAATTATTAAAAAGATAAACATTGGAATTTTTGTTCCAATGAATAAAACCAAGGTCTTTGATATTTGCCTGTAGTGTAAAGCCATCTTTGGTTTTATAAGTTGATCCTATACTTATTGATGCCCCCGGATTACGGAAAGTAGGCGAAAAATTTTGTGCTGCAAATGGTCTTCCTTCATTCCCGCTTACGTAATTTATACCTCGTAAAGAAAGCGTTGCCGCATCATTTGCCCTGTCTATGTCTACATGTGACTGTACAATTTGCAATTCCTGATAACTTACACCCGACAGTGCATTTATTTTTATACCAAATGCAAATTGTTTGGTAATTTGCTCGCGATAGGTAAACCCAATTTGATGATAGACCTGGTAATAGAAATTATCATTAAAAATGTTATTGTAACTATTGTTTGAAAATTTTCCAAGTCCGTTAAATAGCGCTACCGACTCATCACTTATTAATCCCCTGCCTTCGGCTTTTGTGTTAATAGAAAAGCCCCATTCCTGTTTCCCGTTTAAGTTGGTAAACATTTTAAACATAAGTATATAGGCATTGGCATTTACATTAAATAAATTATTACGCCCCTGGCCTACCTGAATTAGTGAGGTGTTATAGTAATTAGAAAATAGCCGGGTTTTAGCTGCGGCTTGCGCATTGCCGGTTAAATAGGCATTTAGATTGAAATTTGGCACCAGGAAATTGGATGCAAACTGCCGGCTTGAATCAGGAGTGAAGGTTTTTTGAGACGGATTCTCAAACGAATCATATAAGGTACCTGTATTGTATTGCGAAAATTGCTGACCAAAAATTTTAGCGGAAACTAATAGTAACCCAAAAACAAGTAAAAATTGCTTCATTATTTATTTATCAGGTAGAGGATATTTTCATAAAGATATAATTTGATTTATATAAAAAAAATAGATGAGTATTATATATAGATTAATTATTTATTTACTTTTACTTAAACTGGTCGTGTCATTTACATTTAAACGCATACAAAAGTTGGTGTAAAAATTCCTGTTTGTGGCAACAAACTGGTAAGA
>DASWOZ010000067.1:0-3396 GCA_036398535.1 Mucilaginibacter sp.
AGCTATTAAAAACAGTAACCTTCACTAAAAATACTTCTGTAATATTAAAGGATTATTTAACCGGTAAATATAAAGTGCGGATCATTTATGATAACAACCGCAACGGGATCTGGGATAGCGGCTCTGTAAAAAGAGGAACCCAGCCCGAGCATATTTGGTTATATAGTAAAGACATTAATTTGAGAGCTAACTGGGAAACCGAAGAATCTGTAGATATACCAGGCGAATCTACACTTCCTTAAACCAGCTCGAATACAGGATATAATTATCCGGAAGTTTATCTAATAAAGCCATTTGCTCGTCGGTAAGTGGCTTTATTTTTTTGGCAGGCGTGCCTGCATACAAATAGCCCGTTTCACATACAGTATTCTCCAATACCACGGAACCTGCCCCTATAATAACATAAGGGTGCACTACGGCATTATCCATTACAATAGCACCCATACCAACCAAAACATGATCGTGAAGCGTACAACCATGCACAATAGCATTATGCCCCACAGACACATAACTGCCAATAGTTGTTGCAGCACGCAGATAGGTAGCATGGATAACAGCACCATCCTGTATATTGGTATTATTGCCGATGTGGATATAATTAACATCGCCCCTGATAACCGCATTAAACCATACCGAGCAGTTATCGCCCATTATAACATCGCCTACAATGGTGCAATTATCCGCAATAAAGCAATCATTACCCCATGCCGGCTTTTTATCTTTTACAGGTAGTATTAAAGGCATATTTTGTTATTATGAGTTATCAATTGACTGATATTACAAAAATAATTTATAGTTTTAAGCACTGACAACAGATAACCGATAACTGTCAACAGAATTAAGCGGAAATAGCTCAGCTGGTAGAGCATCAGTTTCCCAAACTGAAGGCCGCGGGTTCAAATCCCGTTTTCCGCTCCCCATTAAAACACAGTATCTTCCAGTATTTCTGCATGTTTCGGATAATCTGTGGTATAGTGCAATCCCCTGCTTTCCTTCCGCCTCATGGCTGATTTTACAACCAGGTACGATACCTGTATCAGGTTGCGCAGTTCGCAAAGTTTTACAGAAAGTTTGGTTTGTTTATAAAACGATTCTGTTTCTTCATGCAATAAACCTAAGCGCCGCATAGCCCTTTCCAGCCGGAAATCGGAACGAACAATACCTACATAATCATTCATCAATTTTTGCATTTCCCGCAGGTTATGGGTAACCAGGATATCTTCGTTTGAGAGCTGTACACCATTCTCGTTCCAATCGGGGATATGATCTGGTATATTAAATTGTTCAAACTGAACAACGGCATCTTCGTAAATACGGTGCGCAAATACCAAAGCTTCCAGCAATGAATTTGAAGCCAAACGATTGGCACCATGTAGCCCGGTTGACGAACATTCGCCGCAGGCATATAACCTGTTAATTGACGAACGACCCCAATGATCAACCATTATGCCGCCGCACATATAATGGCATGCCGGCGAAACGGGGATCATATCCTTAGTCATATCGATGCCAATATCTAAACACTTGGCATAAATGTTTGGAAAGTGATTTAATATATCGGCCTTGCTGCGGTGGCGGATATCGAGATAAACATAATCTTCGCCCGATTTTTTGATCTCGGCATCAATAGCTCTGGCCACAATATCGCGCGGTGCCAATGATTTCCGCGCATCATATTCCTGCATAAATTCACTACCGTCGAGCCGTTTTAATATACCACCAAAACCTCGTACAGCTTCCGAGATCAGGAACGAGGGATATTCACCAGGATTATATAATGCTGTTGGATGGAATTGAATAAATTCCATATTACGCACCTTACCCTTGGCGCGGTATACCATTGCAACCCCATCGCCGGTGGCAATAGTAGGATTAGTAGTTATAGCATAAATATGCCCGGCACCTCCCGAAGCCATTACGGTAACTTTTGATAATATCTTATCCACATTACCGCTTATGGTGTTTAATACGTAAATACCATAACATTGAATATCGGTGCTCGATTTATCCACAAACTCACCCAAATGGTGCTGCGTAATCAGGTCAACCGCAAAATAATGCGTAATAATCTCAATATTAGGGTTTTGATGAATTTGTTCTAACAAAGAACGCTCAATTTCAAAGCCGGTAATATCCTTATAATGTAATACACGAAATTCTGAATGCCCGCCTTCTTTAGCCAGGTCGTATATCCCCTCATTTGTTTTATCGAAATTGGTACCGTAATCAATAATTTCCCTGATCCGGGCAGGCCCTTCGGTAACAACAGCCTCCACAGCAACCGGGTCGCACAAACCATCTCCGGCAATTAAAGTATCTTCAATATGTTTTTCAAACGAATCATCTTTTTTATCCACAACCACCGCAACACCTCCCTGGGCATACTTAGTGTTCGATTCATCTTCATTTGCCTTTGTAACTATCAGTACTTTACCATGTTTCGCAGCTTTTAGTGCAAAGCTCAATCCGGCTATACCCGACCCCACTACCAGGAAATCCACAGTTTTTGTCATAATTCATCAAATAGATGTGTAAAAGTAATACTTGTGTTAACAACCCTATTAAAAGATGTTAATTTTGCGGTGATAAATAATTAATAAAAAATAAAAGTGTGGATAAACCTGCTTAAAACCGAATTTGCAGATAACTTATCAGAAACTTTTGAGGCAATTTTGACGCTTCACTAACATTTCTCCACCGGATAAATAATTAACATTATAACTTTGAAATTAAAATGCACGTTTATAAAAGCGTTTTAAAATGAGTACTTTAAATAAATAATTAATTAACATAAATGTGGATAACATGCTGATAAATCATTTTTCAAAAAAAATAACAGCTCATCATTCCACATTACTAACACTATAACAAACAATAGTATTTATATTAATAAGAATTATTGTTTTTATTGATCTGTGCAAAAATGGATACTTTAGAGGAAATAAATATCAAAGGCTTTGCGGACGAATACATCGATCCGTCACTCGATCTTTTTGATGAGATCGAAAAATTAAAAAAGCAAAAAAATGCAGTTATACTGGCACACTACTACCAGGAAGGAGATATACAGGATGTTGCCGATTATATTGGCGATAGCCTTGGCCTGTCTCAGCAAGCTGCAAAAACAGATGCTGATATTATTGTTTTTGCCGGCGTACACTTTATGGCAGAAACGGCTAAGATCCTGTCGCCCGGTAAAAAGGTTTTACTGCCCGATATTAAAGCCGGCTGCTCGTTGGCCGACAGCTGCCCACCGCACCTGTTTAAAAAGTTTAAGGAAAACTACCCCGATCACCTGGTTATTACCTATGTAAACTGCACGGCCGAGCTTAAAGCTTTAAGCGATATTGTTTGTACCTCCAGCAATGCTGTACAAATTGTGGAAAGCTTACCTAA
>DASWOZ010000068.1:0-14960 GCA_036398535.1 Mucilaginibacter sp.
GTCCAGGTGGACCAGGTCGTCCGGGCCAGGGTGGTGGAAATCGCCCGTGTGGATCAAGATAATTGAATAGATAATAGATGTAAGATTTGAGATATGAGTAATTATATCAGATCTGCCATCAAAGTGAATGAATAGAGAATAGTAAAACAGATAGTAGATAAGGAATAAAAGACGCCGCAGATGGCATCTCAAATCTCAAATCTCCGATCTCAAATCTTAATAAAATGCTACAGCCAAAAAGAACGAAGTTCAGAAAGATGCAAAAAGGCAAAATGAAAGGCAACGCCAGTCGTGGCGCTGAGTTATCATTTGGATCTTTCGGTATAAAATCACTCGAACCGGCATGGATAACCAGCCGCCAGATCGAGGCTGCACGTATTGCTGTAACACGTTTTATGAAACGTGAGGGACAAGTTTGGATCAGGATATTCCCTGACAAACCGGTAACTAAAAAACCAGCAGAGGTACGTATGGGTAAAGGTAAAGGTGCTCCGGAATATTGGGTGGCGGTAGTTCGCCCGGGCAGGATCATTTTTGAAGCAGAAGGTGTACCATTGGAAACTGCTAAAGAGGCTTTGCGCCTGGCAGCCCAAAAACTACCTGTGCAAACAAGGTTTATAGTACGTAACGATTACGTAGAGGCATAAATAATATTGTTGTGAGTTATAAGTTGTGAGTTATAAGTAATTATAAAAAAGCTTACAACATACAACTGACAACTTATAACTGATAATAATAGAAGAAAATGAAGAACTCAGAAATTATAGAGCTGGCAACTGAAGAGTTGACTGCAAAGTTAAGCGAGGAAAGAGCTACTCTAACCAAACTGAAATTTGCACACGCGGTTTCGGCCATTGAAAACCCATTACGTATTACAAAAGTACGCAAGGACATTGCTCGTTTAAATACTGAAATAACAAAGCGTAAAGCGGCGTCAGCTTCTGAAAAAAATTAATTTTTTACGCGTCGAGAAAAATGGAAAGAAATTTAAGAAAAACACGTACCGGCCTGGTAGTTAGCAATAAGATGGAGAAATCTATTGTTGTAGCTGTGGAACGGAAAGTGAAGCACCCGATCTATGGTAAGTTTGTTAAGAAAACTACCAAATTTATGGCTCATGACGAAACTAATACTTGTGGTATTGGCGATACCGTATTGATTATGGAAACCCGTCCGTTGAGCAAAAGCAAAAATTGGAGATTAGTTCAAATTATAGAAAGGGCTAAATAAGATGGTACAACAGGAATCAAGATTAAACGTAGCTGATAACAGCGGTGCTAAAGAAGTTTTAGTGATCCGTGTATTAGGTGGTACAGGTAAAAGATATGCCTCAATTGGTGATAAGATTGTAGTGACTGTAAAAAGTGCGCTGCCTTCTGGTAACATCAAAAAAGGTACAGTATCTAAAGCCGTTGTGGTTAGGACTAAAAAAGAAATCCGCAGGAAAGATGGTTCATACATCCGTTTCGACGATAATGCTGCCGTTTTGTTAAACAACCAGGATGAGCCGAGAGGCACACGTATATTTGGCCCTGTTGCAAGAGAATTGCGTGAAAAACAATTTATGAAAATTGTATCATTAGCACCGGAGGTATTGTAACATGGAAAAGAAAAAACAACAAACACCTGCTAAATTAAAGATCCGTAAAGGCGATTTAGTAAAGGTTATAGCCGGCGACTCAAAAGGTACGCAAGGCAAAATAGTTGAAGTTATATTAGCTAAAAACAGGGCTATTGTTGAAGGTGCCAATATGGTATCAAAACATACTAAGCCTAATGCTGCTAATCCTAACGGAGGCATATTAAAACAAGAAGCTGCTATACATATTTCAAACCTAATGCTGGTTTATCCTAAAACAGGAGCTGCAACCCGTGTTGGCCGAAAAAATAATGATGCCGGTAAACTGGTTAGGGTAGCAAAAAAATCAGGGGAGGAAATTAAGTAATGTCAACTACATACACGCCGAGATTAAAATCAAAATATAAGGACGAAATTCGTACTGCGCTGAAAGATAAATTCCAGTACAAAAGCGTAATGCAAGTTCCTAAGCTGGAGAAAATCGCAATCAACCAGGGTGTTGGTGGTGCTACTACCGACAAAAAACTGATTGAAACCACAATAGCTGAGTTGACTACTATTACTGGTCAGCAGGCAGTGGCTTCAAAATCTAAAAAAGACATCTCAAACTTTAAATTACGTAAAAATATGCCTATTGGCGTACGTGTTACCCTGCGTGACAACACAATGTATGAGTTTTTAGATCGTTTGATCGCCGTAGCTTAACCACGTATACGTGATTTTAAAGGCATCAATGATAAAGGTTTTGACGGAAGAGGCAATTATACTTTAGGTATAACCGAGCAAATTATATTTCCTGAAATCAATATCGATAAAATTAATAAAATTCAGGGTATGGATATTACCTTTGTAACCTCAGCAAACAATGATGTTGAAGCATTAGAGTTACTGAAACAATTTGGTTTACCATTTAAAAATCAAACTCCAACTAACAATGGCTAAAGAAGGTGTAAAAGCGCGTGAAGTTAAACGTGCTAAGTTAGTAGCAAAATATGCTGAAAAAAGAGCTGCCCTTAAAGCAGCCGGTGATTATGCAGCTTTAGATGCTTTACCAAAAGCATCATCAGCCGTTAAATTACATAACCGTTGTAAATTAACAGGCCGCCCTCGTGGTTATATGCGCCAGTTTGGTATATCCCGTGTAACATTCCGTGATATGGCATTGGCTGGTAAAATACCGGGAGTAAAGAAAGCAAGCTGGTAAATTAGTTGCAGGTTACAAGTTGAAAGTTGCAGGATTTTAAGGCTTACAACTCACAACATAATAAAAGGAATTAACAGATGGAAGGTCGCCCGAAGGGTCGGGAAGGAAACCACCATCATTATATAATAAACAATGAATACAGATCCAATAGCAGATTATCTTACACGCGTAAGAAATGCCATCAAAGCCAACCATAGGGTTGTTGAGATACCGGCATCTAATCTGAAAAAGGAAATCACGAAAGTGCTTTTCGACAAAGGTTACATCGCTAACTACAAGTTTGAGGAAAATGGTCCGCAAGGCATTATTAAAGTGGCTTTAAAGTACCATCCAATAACTAAAATTCCTGCTATCCGCACTATCGCGCGTATCAGCAGACCAGGTTTAAGAAAATATGCCGGTATGGATAACATGCCACGTGTATTAAATGGTATAGGTATCGCTATCCTGTCAACTTCTAAAGGTGTAATGACCGATAAAGAAGCGCGTCAGCAAAATGTAGGCGGCGAAGTTTTATGCTACGTTTATTAATAGGAGGAATTAGCAATGTCAAGAGTAGGAAAAGCACCAATAGCAATACCGGCAGGCGTAACCATTACGGTATCTAACGAAAACTTAGTTACTGTAAAAGGCCCTAAAGGTGAATTGCAACAACAAGTTGATAGCGATATCATTGTTGCGCAGGAAGACGGCAACTTAGTTGTTAAACGTCCATCTGAGCAAAAACGTCATAAAGCGTTACATGGTTTATACCGTGCGCTTTTAAATAACATGGTAGTTGGAGTAACCACCGGATATAAAGTTGAGCAGGAATTGGTAGGTGTGGGTTACCGCGCCACTAATACAGGTAATACGTTAGATTTGGTATTGGGATATTCTCACCACTATGTGTTTGAATTACCAAAAGAAATTAAAGTTACAACCACTGCTGATAAGGGTAAAAACCCAACCATAATCCTGGAATCAAACGATAAACAATTGATTGGACAGGTAGCGGCAAAAATACGTTCGTTACGTGCACCAGAGCCTTATAAAGGTAAAGGTATCAAGTTTGTTGGCGAAGTATTGAGAAGAAAAGCAGGTAAATCAGCATCTAAAAAATAATCGTCATGGCAGCTAGAGCGAAATTATCAAGAAGAGACAGGATTAAAATGGGTATCAGGAAGCGCCTTTCAGGTTCAACCGCACGCCCGCGTCTGTCAGTATATAGAAGCAACAAAGGCATTTATGCCCAGATCATTGACGATGTATCCGGCAAAACACTGGTTTCGGCATCATCTTTATCAAAAGATTTTGTTGCAGCAGATGGTACTAAGTCAGATCAATCAGTAGCCGTAGGCAAACTGGTAGCATCAAAAGCCATTGCAGCAGGCATTAAAGATGTAGTTTTTGACAGGAACGGATATTTGTATCATGGCCGTGTTAAATCACTGGCTGAAGGTGCACGTGAGGGTGGTTTAAACTTTTAATCGAAAAGAGAAATGTCAACAATCAACATAAAAAGAGTAAAAACAAGCGAGATCGAATTAAAAGACCGCTTGGTAAGCATACAGCGTGTAGCCAAAGTAACTAAAGGCGGCCGTACATTCAGCTTCTCTGCTATCGTAGTAGTAGGTGATGAAAATGGTGTTGTAGGTTACGGTTTAGGTAAAGCTAAAGAGGTTACTGAAGCTATTGCAAAAGGTATTGATGATGCTAAAAAGAACCTGGTAAAAGTGCCGATTCTTAATGGTACCATACCTCACGAGCAAATTGGTAAGTTTAGCGGTGGTTTTGTATTTATTAAACCAGCAGCAAACGGTACCGGTGTTATAGCAGGTGGTGCGATGCGTGCGGTTTTAGAATCAGCAGGTGTGCATAATGTGTTAGCTAAATCAAAAGGTTCATCAAACCCACACAACGTGGTTAAGGCAACTGTATCTGCGTTATCACAATTACGTGATGCGCATACGGTAGCACAGCAACGTGGTATTAGTTTAGGTAAAGTATTTAACGGATAATCAGTCATGGCAAAAATCAAAATAACTCAGATTAAAAGCGTGATCGATAGAAGTGAGCGCCAAAAAAGAACGATCGAAGCTTTAGGCTTAAGAAAAATCAACCACAGTGTGGAAGTTGAGGCAACTGCAGCTATCATCGGAATGGTAAGAAAAGTTAATCATCTGGTAGCAGTAGAAAATATTTAGTATTATGAATTTAAGTAATCTTAAACCTGCAAAAGGTTCTACTAAAAATAGAAAAAGAATAGGCCGTGGTACAGGTTCTGGCCGTGGCGGTACATCAACCCGTGGCCATAAAGGTGCCGGTTCACGTTCAGGTACATCTACCAAGGTAGGTTTTGAAGGTGGCCAAATGCCTTTACAACGCCGTGTACCTAAAGTGGGCTTTAAAAACCCTAACCGTGTAGAATATGTAGGTGTAAACCTTGATGTTTTGCAAGCTTTAACTGAAAAATATACATTATCTTCGGTTGATTTTGCTACATTGATTGAACATGGTTTGGTGTCAAAAAATGGCCTGGTTAAAATATTAGGCCGTGGCGAATTAACAGCCAAAGTAGAAGTTAAAGCTCATGCATTTACTGCTACTGCTCAAAAAGCGATTGAAGCAGCAGGTGGTACCATAGTTAAGTTGTAAGTTTCAATGAAGAAATTTTTCACCACAATATCCAATATCTGGAAAATTGAGGATCTAAGAGTGCGTATAACTAACACACTCTTATTTCTTTTAATATATCGTGTAGGTTCATTTGTAATTCTTCCGGGCGTTAACCACGCTACTTTGGATAACCAAAAAACAAGAGAAGGATTAGTTGGCCTGCTAAATATGTTTGCCGGAGGCTCGTTTTCACGCGCCTCAATTTTTGCATTAGGGGTAATGCCGTATATCTCTGCTTCTATTGTGATGCAGTTATTGGGTATAGCGGTACCTTATTTTGCTAAAATGCAAAAAGAAGGTGAAAGCGGCCGTAACAAAATTAACCAATGGACACGTTACCTGACCATTGCTATTACATTACCACAAGCAATAGCTTATTTGCACACGCAAATATCTCCGGATGCGGTTTTAATATCAAGTACGGCATTTACAATAATGAACGCGTTTGTTTTAACAGCGGGTACCTTATTTGTAATGTGGCTGGGCGAAAAAATTACAGATAAAGGTATTGGTAATGGTATATCATTAATTATAATGGTGGGCATTATTGCACAATTACCAAGTGCGTTTATAGTGGAGTTTCAATCACGTACAGGCGGGCAAGGTGGTTTAATTACTTTTATTGTTGAGCTGGTGGCTTTAATTGGTGTGGTAATGTTTACCATCCTGATTGTGCAGGGCACACGTAAGGTGGCTGTACAATACGCAAAACGTATTGTAGGTAATAAACAATATGGTGGTGTACGTCAGTATATTCCTTTAAAGGTAACTATGGCAGGTGTTATGCCTATTATATTTGCACAGGCCTTAATGTTTATACCGGCAACAGTTGCGCAGTTTTTTCCAAACGCGGCATCAAATGGTATATTAATTGCATTATCAAATTATAATTCATGGTTGCATAATGTATTGTTTGCCTTATTAATTATTGTATTTACTTACTTCTATACAGCCATCACGTTTAATCCAAACCAAATGGCCGATGATATGAAGAAGAATGGGGGCTTTATACCAGGTGTTAAACCAGGGCAGGCAACGTCTTCATATTTAGATGATGTAATGTCAAAGATCACCTTACCGGGCTCCATATTCCTGGCTATCATTGCAGTTATCCCTGCATTGGTAAGTTTACTGGGTGTTAGCAGCTTATTCTCCAGATTCTTTGGTGGTACATCGCTGATCATCCTGGTAGGTGTAGTATTAGATACTTTACAACAAATAGAAAGTCACCTGTTAATGCGTCATTATGACGGATTAATGAAAACGGGAAGAATTACCGGACGTACAAGTATACCTACTACTTCCGGCACGTCTTCACCGGTTATTTAATTAGCAAGAATGTCAAAAATCAATTATAGGTCTGTCGAGGAGATAGAACTCATAAGAGAAAGCTCTTTACTTGTTGGTAAAACATTAGGTGAGATTGCTAAGGTAGTTGCTCCCGGTATAAAAACTATTGAATTAGATAAGCTTGCTGAAACGTTTATCCGTGATAATGGCGGAGTGCCTGCTTTTTTAAATTACAGTGGCTTCCCCTATTCGTTATGTATATCATTAAATGACCAGGTAGTACACGGTTTCCCCGGTAACTATGAATTAAAGGAAGGCGACCTGCTATCGGTTGATTGCGGCGCGGTGCTTAATAAATATTACGGCGATTCGGCTTATACCTTTGCCGTAGGCGAGGTTAGCGATACCGTTAAGAAGCTAATGCGTGTAACGCAGGAATGTTTGGTATTGGGTGTAGCAAAAGCTGTGGTTGGGATGAGAATTGGTGATATAGGCTATGCCGTGCAGGAACATGCCGAGAAAAATGGCTTTGGTGTAGTGAAAGAATTAGTGGGACACGGTGTAGGTACCAAGTTGCATGAAAAACCCGAAGTACCTAATTACGGTAAACGCGGATCGGGCATAAAATTGGAGGAAGGAATGGTGATAGCCATTGAGCCGATGATAAATGCAGGGCGCGCGGGCGTAAAGTTTTGGGACGATGGCTGGACAGTATCAACCGTTGACGGCAAACCATCTGCACATTATGAGCATACGGTAGCCGTAAAAAAGGGCCAGGCAGATATTCTTTCGACATTTTCATATGTGGATAATGTTTTAAAAGAAAAAAATAAAAGTTAAAAATATTTTATTAATTTTGCATCCCGCTTTTAAGGTGGATAATTAAGTAATAATCAGTAAAATATGGCTAAACAAGCCTCAATTGAACAAGACGGTACAATTAAGGAAGCATTATCAAATGCAATGTTCAGGGTAGAACTTGAAAACGGGCACGAGATTATTGCGCATATATCAGGTAAAATGCGCATGCATTATATAAAAATATTACCTGGCGACAGAGTAAAATTGGAAATGAGCCCCTATGATTTAACAAAAGGGCGAATAACATACAGATATAAATAATAAAAGAGATGAAAGTTAGAGCATCCATTAAAAAACGCAGTGTTGATTGCAAGATCATCCGCCGTAACGGGAAACTTTATGTGATCAACAAAAAGAATCCTAAGTTTAAACAACGCCAAGGCTAAAACAATTAGTGAATTAGTGAATGGTTGATTGGGTGAGTAATTAAGCATTCAATAATTCAATAATTCCATAAATCAACAATTAATAAATATGGCAAGGATATCAGGTATTGATTTACCAAAAAATAAAAGAGGAGAAATTGGGCTTACTTACATTTTCGGAATAGGCCGCTCAACAGCGCAGCGTATTTTGACTGAAGCAGGCATTGATTTTGATACTAAAGTGCAAGACTGGACCGATGACCAGTTATCTGCAATTCGTAACATCATTAACGATCAGATAAAGGTAGAAGGTTCACTTCGCTCAGAAGTGCAATTGAACATTAAGCGTTTAATGGATATTGGTTGTTACCGTGGTACACGTCACCGTAAAGGTTTACCGTTACGTGGTCAGCGTACTAAAAACAACTCACGTACCCGTAAAGGAAAACGTAAAACAGTTGCTAACAAAAAGAAAGCTACTAAATAATAAGTGATTAGTGATTGATGGCAGCGAATGCCCAAGATCATTAGGAATATTAAATTATAAAAAAATAGTTAATGGGTCCGGGTTGTTCAAACCTACTAATTCATTAACTCAATAATTAAAAAAATGGCTAAAAGTAAAAAAGTTACCAAAAAGCGTGTTGTAATTGTTGAACCTGTAGGTGAAGCGCATATCAACGCTACTTTTAACAATATCATTTTAACCCTTACCAACAAAAGCGGACAAGCTATTTCATGGTCGTCTGCGGGTAAAATGGGTTTTAAAGGTTCAAAAAAGAATACTCCGTATGCTGCTGGTCAGGCTGCTGCTGATTGCGCTAAAGTTGCCTATGATTTAGGCCTGCGTAAAGTAGAGGTATTTGTAAAAGGCCCGGGTTCTGGTCGTGAATCAGCTATCCGTACTTTACAAACTACAGGTATTGAGGTAACTACTATAAAGGACATTACACCGCTTCCACACAACGGTTGCCGTCCATCAAAAAGAAGAAGAGTTTAATTAACAAGATTTTAAAGCTAAGATTCTGCAACATAGGGTTGCATGATACTTTAAAAACACATAAAAATGGCAAGATATACAGGTCCAAAATCCAAAATTGCGCGTAGGTTCCGCGAGCCGATCTTCGGTCCGGATAAAGCGTTAGAAAGAAAAAACTACCCGCCGGGTATGCATGGTGCTTCTAAAAGAAGAGGAAAGCAATCAGAATATTCAACCCAGTTAATGGAGAAACAAAAAGTTAAATACACCTATGGTGTGTTAGAGCGTCAGTTCGAAAACTTGTTTCACCGCGCTTCTGCTAAAGAAGGTATTACAGGCGAAAACTTATTAAAATTTTTAGAAGGCCGTTTAGACAATACTGTTTATCGTTTAGGTATTGCTTCTACACGTTCAGCCGCACGTCAATTGGTAGGCCACAAACATATTACTGTTAACGGTGAAGTAGTAAACATCGCATCTTACTTATTAAGAGCAGGTGATGTTGTCGCAGTTCGCGAAAAATCTAAAACACTGGAGGCAATTTCAAATTCTGTTGCCGGCAGAAAAATAAACAAGTATAGCTGGTTAGAATGGGATGCTGCTACCTTAACAGGCAAATTCCTTAACTATCCAAACCGTGATGAAATTCCTGAAAACATTAAGGAAAATCTGATCGTCGAGTTATACTCAAAATAAGATATTGAGACTTGAGATGTGAGATCTGAGACAAATAAAAGTGTCGCAGATTTCGCATTTAATAATAAACCAAATAAGGTGTAGGCTTGAGAGCCCGGAAACAAACAGGTTTCAAATCTCATATCTAACATCTCAAATCTATTAACAAATAAATAAAGGATATAAATGGCAATTTTAGCATTTCAAAAACCAGACAAGGTTATCATGCAGAAATCAACTGATTTTGATGGCACGTTTGAGTTTCGTCCATTAGAACCAGGCTTCGGTGTAACCATTGGTAATGCTCTGCGTCGTATCTTACTTTCATCTTTAGAAGGTTATGCAATTACTTCTGTCCGTTTTTCAGGTGTAATGCATGAGTTTTCAACCATTAAAGGCGTTGTTGAAGATGTTACCGAGATCATATTAAACCTAAAGCAAGTACGTTTTAAAAAAACAGGTGAATCTGGTGATAACGAAAAAGTATTTGTGATCATCAATGGCCAGGATACTTTCCGTGCCGGTGACATTACTAAATTCTCAAACAACTTTACTGTTTTGAATCCTGATCTGGTTATCTGTAACATGGATTCGTCAGTGACGCTTGAAATTGAGTTTACTATCAACAAGGGCCGTGGTTATGTTGCAAGCGAAGAGAATAAAAACCCTGATGCGAATGTAGGCGTTATCGCAATTGATTCGATCTATACGCCAATCAAAAACGTTAAATACACTATAGAAAACTATCGTGTTGAGCAAAAAACCGACTATGAAAAATTAGTATTGGATATTGCTACTGATGGTTCAATTCATCCGGAAGATGCCCTGAAGGAAGCTGCAAAGATCCTTATCCAACACTTTATGTTGTTCAGCGATGAAAACATGATGCTGGAAGCACAGGCTAAAGAAGAAACTAAAGAAGTTGACGAAGAAATTTTACATATGCGTAAAATTCTTAAAACTGAATTAGTTGATCTTGATCTTTCTGTACGTGCATTAAATTGCCTTAAAGCTGCCGATATTCGCAGCCTGGCTGATTTGGTATCATATGATGTTGCTGATATGTTAAAATTCAGAAACTTTGGTAAAAAATCATTAACAGAAATTCAGGACCTGGTTAAATCAAAAGGATTATCTTTTGGTATGAACCTGTCAAAATTTAAATTAGACGAAGAATAATAATAAGATATGAGATATTAGATTTGAGTATTGAGGTTTCTCATAGCTCACGTTTCAAATCTCATATCTAAATTAAACAATAATTAATTAAGCGACCGCATAATTCCGAGGGCTTGAGTTGATCGCCCAACGGTATGCACGTGAAAATTCAAACAAACAATGAGACACGGAAAAAAACACAATCACTTAGGCCGTACCACCAGTCACCGTAAGGCGATGTTGGGTAACATGGCTACATCGCTTATTTTACACAAGCGTATTACTACTACTTTAGCTAAAGCAAAGGCTTTACGCGTTTATGTAGAACCTATTTTAACTAAAGCAAAAGAAGATACTACGCACTCACGCCGTACTGTATTTAGCTACTTACAAGACAAAGACGCGGTTACTATCCTGTTCCGCGAAATTGCTGAGAAAATTGCTAACCGCCCGGGTGGTTATACCCGTATCATCAAAATGGAAAACCGTTTAGGTGATAACGCAGAAATGGCTTTAATTGAATTAGTAGATTATAACACTGTTTACGGTACTGATAGCGCACAAACTGCTAAAAAATCAACACGCCGCCGCGGTAGTGGTGCTGGTAAAGCTAAAACTGCTGCTCCTGCTGCAACTGCCGAAGTTACTCCGGTTGATGATGCTGTAGTAGTTGAAGAAGCGCCGATAGCCGAAGTTGTAACTGAAACTCCTGCTGCTGAAGCAGAAGAAGCTCCAGAAACACCTGCCGCTGATAGCGAAGAAAATGCAGAAAAAGGAGAATAAGTAATTTCTCTTTTAAATTATTAAAAGCTCCCGATTTATCGGGAGCTTTTTTGGTTTATATGCAACTATATGGAAACTTATCACGTCTGTTGTGTTATGAAAAAACTGATTGTAATTTGCTTGTTTCTTATAGTCCTCATTTCTTTTGCGCAAGCGCAGGATAGCCTCAAATATTCAAAACAACAGGTTGCCGGTGATATTGCTTTATTGATAAGCAGTGCTGCTGATATTCACCCTAATTTATATCATGATATATCCAGGCAACAACTAACCAATAAGATTGACTCGCTGGTTAAAACTTTACCGGATTCATTATCAGATTTAACAGCCTACCGAACTTTTGCCGAGGCAACGGCTTTTATTAATGAAGGGCATACGGGTATCAATATTCCGAAATTGATCAGGGCGCAACGGAAAGCCGGTGTATTTAAAACTATCCCCTTACAGGCTGTTGATTTTAATGGTCACTACTTTTTAGCGAATATAATATCGCCCAACTTAAATTTAAAAGGAATAAAAGTAACTGTAATAAACGGTAAAACTTCGGCAGATATATTTAAACAAATGATGGCTTTACGCGGTGGATTGCCAGCATTCAGGAAAGCATCGGTAATTGCAAATTTCAGAATTTATTTAGCCGCGCTTGGAATAACACAACCTTACCTAATTGATTATATTGACCAGCAAAGCCAAAAGCAACAAGTGGAAGTTACCGGAATTACAGAAAGTGAATACGTAGCGGCTACAACCGTAGTTAAGGATACAAAAAATTACACATTCAATATAGTTAATAATGCATACGGTTATCTAAATTTTAAATGGATGGATAATTATGACGGTTTTAAGAGGTTTTGCGATTCGGTTTTCAGGGTGATGGATGAGCAGGATATTCATAAGCTGATTATAGATCTGCGAGAGAATGGTGGGGGTAATTCGGCTTTGGGTAGGCTATTATTGGATTATATTACGATAACGCCTTACAGAATGGCCGGAGAAAGCGAGCGCAAAGTGAGCCAGGGCTTTAAAGATCATATTATGGCAAACAAGAATTTGTATGGTAATAATTACGATGACCTTTTAAAAATGCCCAATGGGGCATTTTTAAAAATAGGTAACGATGATTTCTACAAGCCGGAGGATAGGAAGTATAGATATAAAGGCAAGGTTTGCTTTTTAATTGGCTCCAATACGTTCTCCAGTGCCAATATGTTATCAGCAACCATAAAGGATTTTAAACTGGCTACCCTAATTGGTGAACCCACTGGCGAGCCCGGTAATGATTATGGCGAACTATGCGATATTAAATTACCGCAAACCGGTTTTATAGCATTTACCTCCACAACGTTATGGGTAAGGCCAAACAACGATAAAACAGATAACAAGCCGATCTATCCTGACTATATAGTTCAAAAATCACCTTCAGGAGATGATAATGTTTTGAAGTTTGCAGTTGGTTGGCTGGCAAAATGATTAAACGGATTTCTGCCATCCTGTCACCGTTTCAAAATCGATTTCTGACTAAATAATCATCTGTCAGCGCGGTAAACCTATTTTTTCTGCCAAACCCATATTGGCACAACCCTTGTTAAATAGCTATAAGTTATAAAACAATCAATCAAGAAAAAAATAATCATATGTCTAAAATAATTGGAATCGACTTAGGAACAACAAACTCCTGCGTAGCTGTAATGGAAGGTAATGAGCCTGTAGTTATTGCTAACAGCGAGGGAAAACGTACTACGCCGTCTGTAGTAGCTTTTATTGACAACGGCGAACGTAAAGTAGGTGATCCTGCAAAACGCCAGGCTATTACAAATCCTACAAAAACTATATCATCTATTAAACGCTTTATGGGTAACCAGTTTAATGAGGTTACTAAAGAGGCTTCCCGTATGCCTTATAAAGTAGTTAAAGGTGACAACAATACACCACGTGTTGAAATTGGCGACCGTATGTATACTCCACAAGAAATCTCAGCAATGATTCTTCAAAAAATGAAGAAAACTGCCGAAGACTTTTTGGGTACTGAAGTAACCGAAGCGGTTATCACCGTTCCGGCTTATTTTAATGATGCACAACGCCAGGCCACTAAAGAAGCCGGTGAAATTGCAGGTTTAAAAGTTCGCCGTATTATTAATGAGCCTACTGCTGCTGCCCTTGCCTATGGCTTGGATAAAGCACACAAGGATATGAAAATCGTGGTGTTTGACTGCGGTGGTGGTACACATGACGTATCTGTACTGGAACTGGGTGACGGTATTTTTGAAGTAAAATCAACCGATGGTGATACACACTTAGGTGGTGATGACTTTGACCAGGTAATTATCGATTGGATGGCAGACGAGTTTAAAAGTGACGAAGGTATTGATCTGCGTAAAGATCCAATGGCTTTACAACGTTTAAAAGAATCAGCCGAGAAAGCTAAAATTGAATTATCAAGCACCGCGCAAACAGAAATTAACTTACCATACGTAACTGCTGTTGATGGTATGCCAAAGCACTTGGTTAAAACTTTAACCCGTGCAAAATTTGAGCAACTGGCCGACAGCCTGATCAAACGTACTATTGACCCATGTAAATCTGCTTTGAAAAATGCAGGTTTAAGCACTTCAGATATTGACGAGATCATATTAGTAGGTGGTTCAACCCGTATCCCTGCTATACAGGAAGCGGTAGAAAAATTCTTTGGTAAAGCACCGTCAAAAGGTGTAAACCCTGATGAAGTAGTAGCTATTGGTGCTGCTATACAAGGTGGTGTATTAACCGGCGAAGTGAAAGATGTATTGTTGTTAGATGTTACCCCACTTTCATTAGGTATTGAAACTATGGGTGGTGTAATGACCAAACTGATAGAAGCTAACACAACTATCCCTACTAAAAAATCTGAAACTTTCTCAACTGCGTCTGATAATCAACCGTCAGTAGAGATTCATATATTACAAGGTGAGCGCCCTATCGCTTCGGGTAACCGTACTATTGGCCGTTTCCACCTGGATGGCATACCACCTGCACCACGTGGCGTACCACAGGTAGAAGTAGCATTTGATATCGATGCAAATGGTATCCTGCATGTAAGTGCTAAAGATAAAGCTACTGGTAAAGAGCAAAAGATCCGTATTGAAGCTTCTTCAGGTTTAACTGATGAAGAGATCAAAAGGATGAAAGAGGAAGCGGAACAAAATGCTGATGCTGATAAAATCGCTAAAGAAGAAGCTGATAAAATCAACAGTGCTGATGCTTTGATCTTCTCTACTGAGAAACAATTGAAAGAATTCGGTGATAAGATCTCTGCTGATAAAAAAGCACCGATTGAAGCTGGATTAGCAAAATTACAAGCTGCACATGCTGCGAGAAACTTTGCTGATATTGATGCCAACGGTATATTAAACGTATCGGCTAAAGATAAAG
>DASWOZ010000069.1:0-10247 GCA_036398535.1 Mucilaginibacter sp.
AATAACTGAAGAAAACGGACAGTTGAGCTTGTTTGACGAGATCAGGAAAAAGAATATTATTATCACTCCCGAAGAATGGGTGAGGCAACATTTTGTTCAATATTTGATCAGGCAAAAACATTATCCTAAAACCTTAATAAAACTGGAAGGCGGCCATAAATTGAACGGCAAGCCCAAACGATCGGACATTGTGGTATTTGATCCCACCGGCGAAAAAATTTTACTGGTTGAATGTAAGGCGCCATCGGTGCCGATTGATCAAAAAGTATTTGACCAGATAGCCCGTTATAACATTGTGCATAGAATAGCTTTACTTGCCGTAACCAACGGCCTGAAGCATTACTATTGCCATATTGATTTTGAAGAACAACGCTACCAATTTATTGAGGAACTGCCTGATTACCGGAATAAGTAGTTAGGTAGCGGCGGTAACCAGGTACTGCATTTTTTCGAGCAATTCGCTTGGTTTAAATGGTTTGGAAACATAATCATTCATGCCTGATTGATATACCTTTTCTTTAATATCATACAAGGCTGATGCTGTTAAGGCAATGATAGGGATACCGGCTTTGCGCGAATCGCGCATTTTGCGTATTTCAATAGTGGCGTCAAAGCCATTCATTACCGGCATCTGCAAATCCATTAAAATGATGTCGAAATTACCGTATTGCATTAACTCTACCGCGCGTTCGCCATTTTCGGCAATAGTTGGATCAATATTCCATTTAGACAGCAATTTTTTCATCAGCATTACATTTACCGGGTTATCTTCGGCAACCAGTACCCGTAAACTGCCTAAGTTATCATCGCTATTAACTTCGGCCTGCTGTGGTATAATATTATTGCTAACTGAAACGGCCGCCTCGACGTATCGCTCGGTAGAAACCGGAAATTCCATGTTAAACGAAAACTCTGAGCCAATACCGATCGTACTGGATACCTGTATTTTTAAGCCCTGCAACTCTAATAAACGTTTAACAATAGCCAAACCTAAACCCGTACCGCCATATTGCCGGGTGGTGCTTATAGATTCTTGTGTAAAAGGTTCAAAAATTACATCCAGATTCTCTTTAGCAATACCTATCCCGGTATCCTTAACCGAAAAATTAACGGTTACGGTGTTGTGCCTGTCTTCCAGGCAAGCGGCTTTTACCCATACCTGGCCCTGTTGGGTAAATTTTATGGCATTGCTCATCAGGTTAAAAATAAGCTGTGTAATACGTGTAGGATCGCCAAATAATATTTTTTTACTAAAGGTTGGGTCAATGTTTAAATTAAACTCCAAGCCCTTCTCCTGGGCGGCTATTATCTGGCCCCCGCAAATACTTTGCATTAGTTCAACCAAATTAAAACGGGTATTTTCAAACACCAGCTTACCCGATTCTATTTTGTTAAAATCCAAAACATCATTGACAATAGACAGTAAGTTACCTGCAGAAAACTTTAATACTTCTAAGTTCTCTTTCTGGTCAGGCCTTGGGCCACCCATAATCAGCAGGTTGCTCATCCCTATTACCGCGTTAAGAGGCGTCCTAATCTCATGCGACATGGTAGAAAGAAACTCGGATTTAGCCTCGAATGATTTTTCGGCCTTTTCAATAGCTAATTCATATTTATGATTAAGCGCTATCTGCTCTTCGCTGGTTTGCTTTAACTGCCTGATACTTTTTAAAAACGCATTGTAAAAATGGCTGTGAATAAAAATGATCAATATAAAACTGGCCAATACGCAAATGATAAAGGTTGATTCCTCTACCTTTTCGGGTTTCAGGCTAATTATATAGCTGTTACTGAACTGAAGCACCATAAGCACTACTACTGGCACTACGTTTAAAGCAGAATAAAACAGCCCCAGCTTTTGCCCCAGCATGTAAAAGCTGAATAACACGATCATGATAATAATCTCGATGGTTATGGCATCTACATTTTGCAGGGAAATATATACATCCAGTAAATTAATAAAGGTGCCTATAATGAGGATAACATTGGCTATGACACGCCAGCTTGGTTTATACGTAAGCACCTTGAATAATACCAAGGCGCTAACCAGTAACACGCTATTGGTGATAGTGAGAAAAAAAAGATGCTGATAATAAATATTGCCTATAAGCGCAATTAACGAGAAAATGGAAATTATTAACCCATAATAAAGCAACCTGATCCGGGCATTATCCAATATGGAATACTCCCCGGATATGATTTTGCTTAATGAAAAGTTAAAAAAACTTATTCGTTTGCTCATTGATGGCACTTAACAACGACTGGTTAAAATAAGCGTATGAAACTATTTTAATTTCATACCAATTATTCACCAGGTAGTGCAATTAATTTGCCAAAGCCGCCAGGCCTTCGTTCAGGATCTTTAGTTTTGCTTCTGTATCGGCCTTTTTCTTGAGCTCAATATCAATTATTTCGGGCTTGGCATTACTCATAAAACGCTCGTTAGAAAGCTTTGCATTTACGGATTTTAAAAATCCATTTAAATATTCTTTTTCTTTTTGAAGGCGTTCGGCCTCCGCTAACGGATCTATACTTTCAGTCAAAGGGATAAAAAACTCGTCTGTTGCCACTAAAAAGCTGGTTGCACCATTCAGCTTATCATTAATTATATTAAACTGGCTGATGTTAGCCAGCTTGCAAATAATGGATTCATACTGCTGGTAAGCAATATCAGAATTTGATTTCACCGAAAGTGCCAAAGCCTCTTTGGGCGAAATCTGTTTA
Source organism: Mucilaginibacter sp. (assembly GCA_036398535.1). Taxonomy (GTDB): domain Bacteria; phylum Bacteroidota; class Bacteroidia; order Sphingobacteriales; family Sphingobacteriaceae; genus Mucilaginibacter. The sequence goes on from DASWOZ010000069.1 coordinate 2,725, forward strand.
GTGTTACGAATATTCCTTATTTGAGTAATTGCTTGTTTAATAATTTCAGTATCGGCAAGTAGTTGGGCATTTACTTCCCCATTATAAGGCATACGGGCTACAATGCAGCAATCTTCGGCAGTGCGCTCGCCAAACAATTCATCATGCCATAGCTCTTCGGTAATAAAAGGCATAAAGGGATGAAGAATTTTCAGTATATTTTCAAAAAAGCTAATCGTACGTGTATACGTTTCGCTATCTATCGGCTGTAAATAAACTGGTTTAATCATCTCCAGATACCATGCACAGAAATCGTCCCATACCAGTTTATAAGTAGCCATCAGGGCCTCTGATAAACGGTATTGTGTAAAATTATCCTCAATTTCTGTTAATGCCTGGTTAAAGCGGCTATCAAACCAGTCAATAGCTACCCGGTTGTTATTTTTAAGATGAGCATCAACCTCCCAGCCCTTAACTAAACGGAAAGCGTTCCATACCTTATTGGCAAAATTACGGCCTTGCTCACAATAGCTCTCGTCAAACATCAGGTCATTACCGGCAGGTGAGCAAAACAGCATACCAACCCTAACGCCATCTGCACTATATTTTTCGATCAGGTCTAACGGATCAGGTGAATTGCCTAATGATTTTGACATTTTACGGCCCAGCTTATCACGTACTATGCCGGTTAGATAAACATTTTTAAATGGCGCCTTACCTGTAAATTCATGCCCGGCCATGATCATCCTGGCTACCCACAAAAACAAAATTTCAGGCGCGGTTACCAGGTCATTAGTAGGATAATAGTAATTCATATCCGCATTATCCGGATCTTTTAAACCGTCAAATACTGATATTGGCCACAACCACGAGGAGAACCATGTATCTAAAACATCCTCATCCTGCTTTAAATCCTGAATTGTGAGTTGTGCGTTTTGAGTTATGAGTTTGGCCTGTTCTAACGCCTCCTCTTGGGTTTTAGCAACAACAAACTCCCCATTTGGTAAATACCATACCGGTATTTGCTGCCCCCACCATAATTGGCGGCTTATACACCAGTCTTGTATATTCTCCAGCCAGTAACGGTAGGTACTGATAAATTTACCGGGTATAAGTTTAATTTCTCCATTCAAAACATAATCTAAAGCAGGTTTAGCCATCTCTTTCATATTGCAAAACCATTGCATAGAAAGTTTTGGCTCAATTACCGCGTTAGTACGTTCAGAAAAACCAACCTGCGATTTATAATCTTCTACCTTAGCCAATGCTTCGGCTTCTTCTAATAGTACCGCTATTTTTTTACGGGCAGCAAAACGATCTTCGCCAACTAAAATTTGCGCCTTTTCGTTTAACGTGCCGTCATCATTTAAAATATCAATAACCGGTAAATGGTGCTTTTGCCCAAGCTCATAATCATTCAGATCATGAGCCGGCGTAACTTTCAGGCATCCGGTACCAAAATCCATGGTTACATATTCGTCCAGAATAATCGGTATTTCGCGGTTAATTAACGGGATCAATACTTTCTTGCCATGCAGATGCAGGTAGCGTTCATCATTAGGGTTGATACATATTGCCGCATCGGCCATTATGGTTTCAGGGCGGGTAGTAGCTACCGTTACGTAATGAGTTGTAAGTGGTGAGTGGTGAGTGGCCCTGGCCTCACTAAGCATGCTCAATTCATCGGCAACTACCTGGTAATTTATATAATAAAGCTTTTGATTTACTTCTTTGCGAATAACTTCTTCATCAGATAATGAGGTTTTTCCCTGTGGGTCCCAGTTTACCATGCGGATACCACGATAGATCCAACCTTTTTTGTACAGATGGATAAAGGTATCAAATACCGCATCGGATAATTTGTCTTCCATCGTAAAACGTGTCCGGTCCCAATCACATGATGCACCCAGCTTTTTTAGCTGTTCTAATATAATGCCGCCGTATTTTTCCTTCCATTCCCAGGCGTAAGCCATATATTGCGGGCGGGTCAAATCTTTTTTACTTATCCCCTGCTCTTTCAGCATGGCAACTACTCTTGCTTCGGTAGCAATGCTGGCATGATCTGTACCCGGTACCCAGCAGGCATTTTTACCTTTCATGCGGGCACGACGTATTAATACATCCTGTATGGTATTGTTTAGCATATGGCCCATATGTAAAACCCCAGTAACATTAGGTGGAGGGATTACAATAGTATAAGGTTCGCGCTCATCAGGAACTGATTTGAAGAATTTATGGGCCAACCAATAGTTATACCATTTTTCTTCGGCTTCTTTAGGCAAATATGTTTTAGCAATACTCATAAGTGTACAAAAATAACGTTTTGTATTAAATTTATGAGATGGATAATAACCAATTGCGAATTTTTAGCGGTTTTGAATATCCAACCAACAGGGAAATTGCTTTTAAAGGTTTAAATTTTAATCTAATGATTTTGGCTAAAGCCACGCCCTGGTGCACCTGCTTCATTGGTTAAAACTAACGGCGATGAATAATAATCTGATTTCATTGCAGCACCTGCTCCGTTGGTTAAAACCAACGGCAATGAGCAATAATCTGATTCATTGCCGTCACATAAATGTGACGGAAGTTAAAATTCAACCACGGCTTTAGCCTAAATAGAACCAATAGCTTAGCAATGACTGTTAGCAATGACTGGGCGAATACTATAGTGTCAAGACACTGCGACGATTACTCACCCCGACTGCGCTACGCTAATTTGCCCTCTCTTCGCTTGCGTGTAAAGAGGGCAAAGGAAATTTAAAGCGATTCCCTGCACTAAATAATCATCATTTGCAAATACTATGTAAATTTTTTAGCTTTAAAGTTTTAGATATTATATGAAAATTAAAATCTCAAACTTATTACTGACGGGTGCAGTATGCTTATCAATTACTGCCTTTGTTGCTGATGTAAGCGAACCCGGCCCACCGAAAAAATTTATTGATCCTGCAAATATGGATCTGTCTGTTAAACCGGGCGACAACTTTTTTGAATATGCTAACGGTACCTGGGTAAAAAACCACCCAATTCCTGACAAACAAACACGCTGGGGTAGTTTTGGTATTTTAGGGCAGGAAAATACCGATCGCCTGCTGGCGATATTAAAAGAGGTTAGCTCGACCCCGGGCCAGCCAAAAGGAAGCCTAAAACAGCGTGTTGGCGATTTGTATGCCAGCGGTATGGATAGTGTAACTATTGAAAAACGCGGTTACGAGCCTATTAAGCCAGATTTGGAGCGTATTCGTCAGATTAATAGTGTAGATGGCGTTATTAACGAAATGACCTATGAACGTGCACATACCATTGCCGACCCTCTGTTTGGCGTTGGTGTAAGGCAGGATTCAAAGCATCCTACAAGATATATAGTTGGATTTAACCAGGGTGGCACTACCTTGGCCGACCGTGATTATTATTTAAAGAATGATACCCGCGGGCAAAAAATATCTGCAGCTTACAAAAATTATATGACCACTTTATTTACCTTAACAGGTACAAGTGAAGATGCAGCGGCTAAAAACGCGGCTACCGTATATAAAATTGAATCTGCTTTAGCTAAAATACAATTAAGCCGCACAGAAATGCGCGACCCTAATAAAACTTACAATAAGTTTGCATTAGCTGATTTTGACAAAACTACACCGCATTTAAACTGGACCGAAATATTACCGAAGTTAAAAATAACCGGTAAGGTAGATAGCGTATTGGTTGGCCAGCCAGAATTTTTCAAATCGGCAGATGCTATGTTAACCTCTATACCTGTTGATGAGTGGAAAGTTTATTTAGAATGGAACGTAATAAAAGGCGCTGCCGGTTCATTAAGCTCGCCGTTTGTAAAAGCATCATTTGCTTTTAACAGCGTGGTTAGCGGCCAAAAAGTACAAACCCCACGTAACGAGCGCATGTCATCATTAGTTGACCGCAACCTGGGTGAGTTACTTGGACAACTTTACGTTGAAAAATACTTTACGCCTGCTGCCAAAGCCTATATGGTTAATCTGGTAAACAACCTTAAAGGTGTTTTAGGCGAGCGTATTAAAAATTTAGACTGGATGAGCGAAGAAACTAAAGCGCACGCGCTTAAAAAGTTAGCTGCATTCAGCGTAAAAATTGGGTATCCCGATGTGTGGGAAACTTATAAAGGGTTAGTGATTGAGCGTAACGATTATTTTGGTAATCTACGCCGTATGGAAGAATGGCGGTATAACTTTAACGTTAATCAATTAGGCAAACCGGTTGATAAAAAACGCTTTGGTATGACCCCACCAACCGTAAATGCAAGCTATAGCCCAACCAACAATGAGATTACTTTCCCAGCTGGTATATTGCAATTCCCATTCTTTGATTTTAAAGCGGATGACGCTGTAAATTATGGTGGTATTGCCGCGGTTATCGGCCACGAAATGACCCATGGTTTTGATGACCAGGGCCGTCAATATGACGCGGATGGTTCATTACATGACTGGTGGTCAAAAGCGGATGCTGATAAATTTAAGATCCGTGCCGATATGGTGGTTGATCAATATAATGCTTTCACGGTGTTAGATACCATCCATGTAAACGGCCGTTTAACCTTAGGTGAAAACCTGGCTGACCTGGGTGGATTAAATGTAGCTTACGCTGCCTTTAAGAAAACCAAAGAAGGGCAATCAACTACTAAAATTGATGGTTTCACCCCAGATCAGCGTTTCTTCCTTTCCTGGGCTCAGGTTTGGCGCTCATCACAACGCCCGGAGAATGCCGCGTCACGTATCTTAACTGACCCACACTCGCCAGAGCAATATCGTACCAATGCGCCTATCACTAATATTGACGCGTGGTATACTGCCTTTAATATTAAACCCGGCGATAAAATGTACAAAAAACCAGAAGATAGAATTAAGATCTGGTAATAAACTGTTTAATTATTAATTATAGAAACGTCCCTGCCAACAAGCAGGGACGTTTTTTATGTAGGTAATAACTATTGTTTGATAACTTTATGAACACCTTTTGCCTCACCTAAATCCTTTCTGAAGGAGGGGACTTTGACCTGTAAACTGCTATCTTTGCAATTAATGATTATTCATCAATTTTATGATACGGGTTTAGCCCATGCTTCCTATGCCATCATCCGGACAGGAAAAATGATTGTTATTGACCCTGCGCGCAACCCGCAACCTTATTATGATTTTGCAAAACTGCATAAGGCAGCTATAATTGGTGTTATAGAAACCCATCCGCATGCTGATTTTGTAAGCTCGCACCTGGAAATACACCAAACCACAGGGGCTGTAATTTATTGCAGCAAATTAACCGGAGCAGGGTATCCACATCAAAACTTTGATGATGGTGATGTAATTGAGCTGAATGATATTAAACTCAGAGCGATTAACACACCCGGTCATTCGCCCGATTCAATCTGTATTTTGTTGGAAGATGCAGCAGGCAGACCGGCAGACTTATTTACCGGCGATACCTTATTTGTTGGCGATGTTGGGCGCCCCGATTTGCGCGAAAATGTGGGTAATATAACCGCTAAGAAGGAAGAGCTGGCCCGCCAGCTATACCATTCTACCCGCCAAAAGTTGATGTCTTTGCCAGAAAATACGATTGTTTATCCTGCACATGGCCCGGGTTCGTTATGCGGCAAAAACATGAGCCCTGATCTGAGTAGTACTATTGGCCGTGAGTTGACGGACAACTATGCATTGCAGCCAATGAGCGAATTGGCATTTGTGCAGCTATTAACCGCAGATCAGCCTTTTGCACCTGTCTATTTTGGGTATGATGTAAATTTGAATAAGCAAGGAGCTCCAGGATTTCAAAATAGTATTGATGCCGTTTTGAAACCCGGAAATGATATAGCATTAGATACAGACACACTAATAATTGATACCCGCCCAAAGGCCCAATTTAGAAGGGCACATTTAAAAGGCGCCATTAATTTACAGGATGGTGAAAAATTTGAAACCTGGCTGGGATCCATCATCAACCCGGGCGAACAGTTCTACCTGATTGCAAATGATAAGGATAATTTAGATGTGGCGATTAGCAAGGCAGCTAAAATTGGTTATGAACAGGCTATAAAGGCAGCGCTATTATTGCCTGCTAACGCTAAAGAGCAATCGGCAAATTTAGATATAGCCGATTTTACAGCGCATCCAACCAATTATACCATCATTGATGTGCGTAACCATAATGAAATTAAAGAGGGTAAAATATTTGAAAATGCCCTAACAATTCCGTTGCCTGAGCTACGTAATCGACTGAATGAGATACCAACGAATAAGCCCATTGTGGTTCATTGTGCCGCAGGCTACCGGTCGGCTGCCGCCGCCAGCATTATTGCAGGCAATATACAGGCTGTGCCTGTATATGACTTGGGTGAAGCTGTTACGCAATTTGAAATAAATGCTTGAGCTTGTACAAACTGCCGATGGTTCAAATACCATCTATAACCCAAAAGTTGGTGAAAACTATCATTCCAAAAACGGAGCCCTGCAAGAGAGTCAGCACGTTTTTGTTAATGCTGGCTTAAAGTATTTTTTAGCCGAAAATAGTGCAAAAGAAGTATCGGTTTTAGAAGTTGGCTTTGGTACCGGGCTTAACTTTTTGCTAAGTGCCGATGAGTGTACTCTACAAAAAATTAAATTAAATTATACGGGTATTGAAGCTTATCCTTTAAGCCAGGAAATGATTGGCAAAACCGGGTACAATCAGTATGTAGCTCCTGATCTGTGGAAACGGTTTATTGATAATTATGACCGGTTGCTTGAATCGCCGGTTGAATTAAATCCTTATTGCGTCTTAAAAATAGCAGGGTATCCTCTTTTAGATTTTCGATCAGCTGCACAATTCGATATTATTTATTTTGATGCATTTGCCGTTGCTCATCAGCCTGAAATGTGGAACGAAGAAGCCATTACACATACCATTCGGTTTTTAAAACCCGGCGGCGTGTTTGTAACCTACGCCATTACCGGTAACCTAAAACGTATGCTTAAAGGTTTAGGTTTAACCATACAAAAAATACCCGGTGCGGCGGGTAAACGGGAAATGTTGCGGGCCTGCAAATATGCAGATGCGTGAATGTGCAGATATGCAGATGCCCGTTGACATTAATTAATACGTATACATTTTCACATCAACAAAAATCCGCACATTTGCATATCTGCACATTTACACATCGATTAAACATGGCTATAACACCTTCTACAACTGCCCCCACCCCGGCAGCCGCTTTTGAACGTTTACTCACTATTATGGATGACCTGCGCATGAATTGCCCGTGGGATAAAAAACAGACTTTAGAGAGTTTGCGGCACTTAACCATTGAAGAAACTTATGAACTGTCTGACGCTATATTAAGCGGTGATATGCAGGAAATTAGAAAAGAACTGGGCGATATTATGCTGCACCTGGTATTTTATGCCCGGATAGGATCAGAAACTAATGATTTTACCATAACAGAAGTATTAAACGGGATATGTGATAAACTGATTAACCGGCATCCGCATATTTACAGTGATGTGGAGGTTAAAGATGAAAATGATGTTAAGCGC
>DASWOZ010000070.1:0-3978 GCA_036398535.1 Mucilaginibacter sp.
CTCCATCATATTATGTAATACGGTATGGGTAGCAAAATCTACCAGCGTTTCGCGGTCATAAAAGGTATTCAGCTTAACATCGTCCGGCAGTATTTTATTGTTAAGCTCATTGATCTTTACTTTTAGTGCCTGTATCACCACGCTTGGGTTTTCGCCTTTGCGCATTACTACAATGCCTTCTACTACATCCGGGTCCTTATCACGGCCCACCTGTCCTAATCTTGGCAGGGCCGACTCGGCCACATCGGCAATGGTTTTTACATAAATAGGGGTACCTTTAATATTATTTACAACAATGTTTTTAATCTCGTCTATATTGGTTAACAAGCCAATGCCACGTACCACATAAGCCTGGCCGTGTTGTTCAATCACATCGCCACCCACATTTACGTTACTTTTTGATACCGCATCATATAGTTGTAAGGGCGTAACATTGTATTGTACGGCTTTTTCCGGGTTGATGGTGATCTGGTAAGTTTTTACCTCGCCTCCAAAACTGTTTACATCAGCAATACCGGGTACCGAGCGTATTTCGCGTTGTACTATCCAGTCTTGGATGGTTTTTAATTCCCTTACTGATCTTTTGTTACTGGTTAAGCTATACCGGTAAATCTCGCCGGTAGGGCCGTAAGGCGGCTCAATTTCTGGTGATACATTATCAGGCAAGTCTGCATCGCTTATGTGATTATTAATTTGCAAACGTGCAAAGGCATAATCCACATCATCATCAAACGTAACTTTAATTACAGATAGCCCAAACAGCGATGATGACCGTACAGCCGTTTTCTTTTCGGCCGGGTTCATGGCAATTTCTATGGGGCGGGTAACAAATTTTTCTACCTCCTCCGCACTTCTGCCGGGCCATTGGGTAATAATGGTAACTGATGTATTGGTTACATCCGGAAAAGCATCAATACTAATGGTTTTAAAGCTGTAATAACCTGCACCAATAAGTAACAGGGTTACAAAAAACACGAAGTACCTGTTTTTTAAAGCAAAGGATAGAACAGTCTTTATAAGTGAATTCATCTTTTATTTATTTCGAATTTCGGATGTTCAAATTCGGATTTACTTTTTCTATTCAATATTTATTATTCTGTAACTTAATCAGCTTGACTTTAAATCCGAAATCACAATTCCGGATTCTGAAATCATCCTAATTAATCTTTAAGTGATTCGTACAAATACACTTGCCTCGAAGCGATTAAACGATCGCCTGCTTTTAAACCACTGCTGATGAAGGCACGGTCCTCAACTGTTTTGGCTATAGTTACCGGCTGAATGCGCACGTGTGCCTTGCCGTCAACCACTAATACATAATTTTTATTGTTATCAAATACCAGCGTGCGGTTATTGATAACCGGCAGATTCTCGCCGGATTTTGCACTGATAATTACGTTGGCAAACATCTGTGGCTTTAACATATTACCGGGATTATTGATCTTCACCCTGGCATGCATTACTTTATTATCAGGGTCAAGCATATTATCAATGCGGTCAATGGTTCCGTTAAACACCTTGTCGGGATAAGACAGGGTGGTGATTTTTACCGGGTCGCCGGTTTTAACACTTGATATGTCAGACTCATAAATATTGATCAATACGTAAACCGTTGATAAGTCGGCAATGGTAAATAAGTTGGTACTGTTATCGGCACGTACCTGCATGCTGTTGGTCAGGTTTTTTTCTACCACAAAGCCGGATATCGGGGTTTTAATTTCATAGCCCTGTCCGTTACTTTTATTGATGGATACCACCGCGGTTGCCCTATTGGCTTCGGCTTGCGCTTTTTGATAATCAGCCTGTGCCTGCTCTAAGTCTTTTTGTGAAGCAAGCCCGCTTTTGTACAAATCTTGTGTAGACTCATAAACACGTCTGGTGCTTTTTATATCTGCTTCTGATGAAACTACATCTTTATTAAAAGCGGCCATTTCCGCACTTTTTAATATCGCTAAGGTTTGTCCCTTTTGTACCACATCGCCAAGCTGCACATGTACATCCTGTACCACGCCGCTTACCATCGGGAAGATCTTCACCATTTTATTTTCGTCGGGCGCAATGCTGCCGGTAAGGGTAATTTCTGATATGGCACCCGCGTCTTTAACAGTATCAATCAGCAAGCTGTTTAGCAAACTGTCTGTAACCTGGAATTTGGCATCTTTTTCAGGTGCCTCTTCTGCATGATGGCAACCCTGCATAACCAAACCTGTAATGCAAAGGCCAAGCGCGATAGTAAATAATTTATATTTAGGAATGACAGTCATAAAAATTTATTGATTAAAAAATGGTGTTCCGGTAACGTAGTTTAATTGTTCAAGCGATGTAATGCGGCTTAGCTGCAAATTATTGAGTTGTATGGTATTGGTTTTATATGAATCATAGAAATCAAGGAACTCTAATAAGCTGATATTCCTTTTCTGATAATTTTTAAATACTTCCTGTATCAGGTGGTCAAAGTCGGCTTTAAAGGCAGGGTCAAAACTGTTGTATAATTTTTCCAGTCGAAGAGCGCCTTTGTAGTTGGTTGCTACATCGCTTTCTACCTGATCCTGTTGACTTTGCAATTGTACCTTACTTTGATCTATTGCAATGCGTGCCTGTTTAATGCCGCCTTGGTTACGGTTAAAAAATGGCAGGCTAAACCCAATGCCGGCTCCTAAAAAGTTTTGCCCGTATGCGCCCAGCTTATCATAGTTTACATTTACCGAAACATCAGGTATAGCGGTAGCTTGTTGCAGTTTCAGGTTTAAAGTATTATAATCAATAGCCGATTTGGTTAATTTAAGATCATACCTGTTGGCATAGGCCGAATCAATTAACCGTTGATAAGGCACTGAGGATAAAATCTCCTTACCATCCAAATTGTAAGTTAACTGTGGCTGCACATATGTGTTTACCGGTGCTTTGATCAGTAGTTTAAATTCATGCTGTATGGTGTCGATATTGGCTTCCAGCCCGTTATATTCGGTTTGTAAGGAGTATAATTGTGATTGTATACGCAATACCTCTTTCAACGCAATGTTGCCTTTGGCATATTGTTCTTTAAATACCGTTAGTGTTTTAGCTAATGAGTTGATCTCCTCATTGTAAACTTTAGCCGATTGCTCCTGGAAGTAGATATTATAAAAATCATTCCGCAGTGTAAACTTTAACGTTCTTAGCAGGTCGAAAAATTGGTACTGCGCCTGCTCTACACTGATCTTGGCCAACTGGATATTTTTATTACGTTTACCCGCAGTAGTGAACAATTGAGATATGCCATAAGATTGCTCACTGTAAGCATTGGGTACCCCGGTTGCGTGAATACCGTTTGAAAAATTAAAATCGGGGTTGGGAAATAAGCGGTTAGTAATAACCTGCGCGTTGGCATTATCAATATTATACCGTTGGATAATAAGCTGCAGGTTATTTTTTATAAATTGGTCTTCCGCCTGCTTAACGGTTATACGGAGGGTATCACTAACAGGAGCCTGTGCAAAACTGGCGGCCGCTGTAATTATGCATACTACTTGTAAAACCAAAAGGGAACGAACAAATTTTGTGTACATAGTATTATTTTATACAAAGCTATGTTATTCCTATTAGAGAGAAATTAGAAACTCATTAGAAAGAGATTAGAATTTTGAAAATCACGTAAAATGTAGATTACAATTGGTGAAAAATGATAAGAATTGTCGAAAACGTTTGAGCTTTTATTAATTAGCCATTTCTTAAAAATTCAATTATAATGGCAGTACCCTGTGTGGCGGTGTTGTCGATATTGATTGTTCCCTTAAAAAGATCAATGATCTTGCCGGTTACATACAGCCCGATACCATTACCAGAATAACCTTTTACATTGGTTGCACGGTAAAAGGAATGGAATACCTTTTCGTGTTCTCTTGACGGAATGCCTATACCCTGATCGGTGATCTTAATGCTTATCTTTTCTTCGTCGGCATATAGATCACATAATACCGGATGATTGTTTGAAAATTT
>DASWOZ010000071.1:0-4880 GCA_036398535.1 Mucilaginibacter sp.
ATTGACGACCTGATTGGCAAGGGATTTGAATGGTATGTTATTATGGAGTTGATGCTCTATGCATCTGCTACTAATGTGGCCATGGCGCTACCCTTATCCGTATTGTTATCTTCTATCATGACCTATGGCAGCCTTGGCGAAAATTATGAGTTGGTTGCTATCAAATCTGCAGGTATATCCTTAACAAGGGCCATGTACCCCATGCTCATTATCATTACTATATTAAGCATCAGCGCCTTTGCTTTTTCTGACTTTATGCTGCCGAAGGCTAACCTTAAATACTTTTCATTATTATATGATGCCCGTAACCAAAAATCGGCTAATTTTTTGCCCGAAGGTGTGTTTAGTAATAGTTTCCCCGGCTATACCATTCGTGTAACGAAAAAAGACCCTGATGGACAAACCTTGTACGGTTTAAATATTTATCAAAAAAGCTTTACAGATAATTCCAGCTATCATTTATTTGCTAAAAAGGGGAAGATGTTTCGCACACCAGACGGTAACTACCTGGTTTTAAACCTGGAAGATGGGGTGCGTTATGAAGAGGCCCCGTCATCGGGTGGTATTAATCCCCGCCAAACATTAACTCGCTTTAGGTTTAAAAAAACAGAGCAAAAATTAGATATGTCGGGCTTTAAATTAAAGCGAACGGACGAAAGCGCCTTTAAAACTGCTTATCAAATGGAAAACCTGAAGCAATTAAGACATGACATGGATAGTTCGCAACGCGTAACTGATAGCGAGTTGATGGTTAATTACAAACTGGTTGTTCCATATCTAAAATATTATATCCTGCCCGTTAAATCAACGGTTAAAAAATTTGATCCGGGCCAGCCCGATGTTTTAAAGGGGCTGCAACATAATGTGCAAGCCAGCATAATGGCAAATGCGTTAAGCGAAGCCCGGTCTATATTAGATATGATAAAAAACCGCAATAGCCGTTATAAAGAAACATCAATCAACTTACATGCTGCCGCCGTTGAGTATCATAAAAAGTTCACCCTCTCTGCAGCTTGTATTGCTTTGTTTTTGATAGGTGCGCCGTTGGGTGCAATTATCAGGAAGGGTGGCCTGGGGTTACCGGTGGTCGTATCAGTTATATTCTTTCTGATCTATTATATTATTGAAAACATTGGCGAAAAGTATGTAAAGGCCGGGCAGGCTAATGTAATTATTGGTATGTGGATAGCTATAATTGTCCTAACTCCCATCGGGCTGTTTTTATCGTACAAAGCCGCAACTGATTCTGCAATATTTGATATAGAGCTATACAAACGGTTCTTTACCCGCCTGTTTAAATTTAAGAAAGCGCTTTAAAGAGATTAGATATTTAGCAGCATATTATAACAACAAGCCACCTTTCAATATATTTTTACGTATTAATAAGAAGAGTTGGCCTTATCATAAATTACATACTGCCGACTATAATCGTATTATTATAACTTAAATTTACATATAATTTGATTTTTGCCAATTATCAAGATTGGCAGATCATTATTTAAAATATACAGATGTTAAATACTATCCCTGAAGCTATAGAAGCTATAAAAGCCGGCAAAACCATTATAGTTGTTGATGATGAAGACCGCGAAAATGAAGGTGATTTTTTAACCGCGGCGCGTAATGCTACGCCCGAGGCAATAAACTTTATGGTACGCTATGGCCGCGGCTTGGTTTGCGCGCCAATTACCAAATTACGTGCAGAAGAGCTGGAACTGGAACCTATGGTTAGCCATAATACAACTTCGTACGAAACTAATTTTACCGTATCCGTTGATTTATTGGGGAATGGTTGTACTACAGGTATATCTGCAACCGACCGTTCAAAAACAGTTATGGCATTGATTGACCCGGCTACAAAACCCGAAGATTTGGGCAGGCCCGGACATATTTTTCCGCTTATTGCAAAAAATGGCGGTGTACTACGCAGGTCCGGCCATACCGAAGCGGCTGTCGACCTGTCCGTTTTAGCAGGATTTGAACCCGCAGGTGTAATATGCGAGATCATGAAAGAGGATGGGGATATGGCAAGGCTTCCTGAGCTTTTAGAAATGGCAAAAGAGCTTGATATGAAAATTGTTTCGATCAAAGATCTGATCGCTTACAGACTGGATGCCGAAACATTGATTAAAAAAGAAGTATCTGTAAATTTGCCTACCGAATGGGGTGATTTTGAAATGATAGCTTATACGCAGGTTAATACCGGCGAAAACCATATAGCGTTAGTAAAAGGAACCTGGGAACCTGATGAACCTGTTTTAGTACGGGTGCATAGCTCATGCGTTACCGGCGATATTTTTGGCTCGTGCCGCTGTGATTGTGGCCCGCAGTTACATAAAGCCATGGAGATGATAAACAGGGAAGGAAAAGGCGTTATCGTTTATATGAACCAGGAAGGCCGGGGCATTGGGCTCATTAATAAATTAAAAGCATATAACTTACAGGAAAACGGCTTTGATACAGTTGAAGCCAACATACAGCTGGGCTTTAAAATGGATGAGCGTGATTATGGGATCGGCGCGCAAATATTACGCAGTTTAGGTATATCAAAAATGCGCTTAATGAGCAATAATCCTAAAAAACGGGCCGGTTTAATTGGTTATGGGTTAGAAGTAGTAGATAATGTACCCATTGAAATTGCACCTAATCCGCATAATGAAGTTTACCTGCGAACTAAACGTGACAAAATGGATCATGCCATTTTAAAGGATCATTAATCGTAATCGTCATTTTCGTTTTGTTCATCAGGTAGGGCAGGTGTGGCATTCGGGTTTTTAGTTGCAGGGGTATTGTTATTATTACGCTGCCTTCTGAAAAAGTTTCTTAAAAACTCACCTATCGAATCAAAATCTCTTTGGTAAACCAACCCCAACCCGTTTACATACTGGGCGCTCAACTGGTCAATAGTATTTAACGTGGTGGTATTTAATACCCGGTAGGAATAACGGGCCGTGAGGCTGCCATCTTTACGGATAAGATACTGGCCCTCAAAATCGGTAGTTAAGTTATTGATATTTGAGTTTAACAAATTGGTCCCCGTATTAAAAAGGTTGCTGTTGCCGGTGTTTGAAAACACATTACCGTTAAGCACCAATCGCTGATGCAGCAATCTTACCGTAGCGCTGGCATCATTAAATGAGCGAATGTTGAGATCGAAGTTTTTAATGTTTGACTGTGAAATAAAGCTGTTTAGCTTATTGAATGCAAATTCACTTACCGCGCTGCCCGCCGTACCCAAAACCTGGTTGGTTAAATTACTGCCGGTGCCGGGCGCAAAATTTCTGCGAACTATAATACTCAAGGCTTGTTGGCTCCGGTTATTATTATCGGCCAGGTAAGTTCCTAAATCATCTTTTATTGATGGATCAGTAGGAAAATTAAAGTCAAAATCAATATTTGGCTGTATCAATGATTTGGTAATGATCAGCTCGGCCTGTACCAATACCTGCTCGCTACCTTTTGGCGATTGTAAACCCGCTGCTGTATATAAGTTTGAAATATCAGTTCGCACCTCATAAATGGCATTCAGGTTAATTTCGGCATTTGCCGGGTTGCCTGTCCAGCGGATGGTGCCGCCCTGGTTAACGGTAAAGTTTTTACTGATAAAGTTTTTAGCAGTAAATTCAAACTTGCCCGAAGTAATTAAAAAGTCGCCGAATATATCAAAGTCGCCGAGGCTGTTAATTCTCAAATTTAAATTTTTGGCCTGCCCGGTGCCTTCCAGTACACCGTAATCGGTTGTAATCTTAACGGTAGTCTTCTCGTCAACTGTCAGGTCAAAGTTAAGTGTAACGCCGTTAAACGCACGGGGTTTGGCAACAGCTTTTGCTGTATCATTGTGACTTACAAATTTTATAAAATCATAATCGCCTACGGTTGACGAAGTATTTAGCGGGATATTAAACACCGTGCCTGCTTCGGTGCTGGCCTTAATATCAATTTTCATATTATCAACAGGCCCGTTAAAGCTAAATCGGCCTGTACTGTACGCAGTACCAAAATATAAGTGATTATCTTTAAATGTAGTGTTTAACGCCATCAGGTTCTTCGCAGTTAGTACAGCTTCAATATCCGGGTTAGACAAATTGTTCAGATCAACCTTGCCGGTAACTGTTCCCTGGCCGTTATGTGTATCTTTTAGTATCATTTTATCAATGCTTACTACGCTGTTGGTTACCGTAAGCTTATCATTTACTGTATAAGCTGTTTTTAAATAATTAACGGTTAGTCCAGTGTTATTTAAAGTTATATCCCCGTTTAATTGCGGTTTTAATGCCGTTCCGGTTAGCTTTAAATTAGTTGAAACAGTGCCTTTAACATCCGAAATAAGCTCCTTAATAAATGGCTCAAAAATTATGGCTTCGGTTTGATTCATTTTTACATCAAAATCAAGCTTGTCGCCGGCTTCTTTACCCAGGGCATAGGTGCCGCCAATGTTTAGTGTTTCTAAACCGCGGTTAAGTATATTTAATTTTACTTTTGCCTCACTGCGTTCATTATCCAGGCTGGATACGATCTTTACATTGCCCACCAGGGTTTTATTCATGTTTAATGTGTCAATCCCTAATTGGGCGTCAACACCGGGCGTTTTAGTTATCCCGGTAATTATTACATCCCCATTAAGTGTACCGCCCAACAAAATACCCGAGGCTTTGGTTAACTGGTCCAGCGTATGCATGCTGAATTTTGTAAAATTTACCTTTAGTTTATCTTCGGGATTATCAGATATAAATCCGTCGATTTTAACAACCTGCTGTCCGTTTGATAAGGCAAACCCATCTACCTTTGTTTTGCCATCCAATAAATGGACTTGTACGTTTTGCGGTATACGCCAGCTTTGATGCTCCAATATAACGTCTGACGGTAACAGGGTTAACAAT
>DASWOZ010000072.1:0-10802 GCA_036398535.1 Mucilaginibacter sp.
AAGCAGCTCAACAAATTCAAATATAATATTGACCTGTTTAATAAATTATTAAACGAGCAGCCCAAATACGTTTCGCCTGATCCATCATGGTCAATAGTTTTAGGTAAGCAGGAAAACCCGGACAAAATTATCACTATAGTATCCAACCCTTACTGCGGTCCTTGTGTAAAGGCACATCAGTTAATTGATGAACTACTTGCATCCAAGAAAAATGTACAGGTACGCTTTGTGTTCGTATTTTTTGACATAAACTCCGAAGATGATAAACGGATGGTTATAGCCAGACAGTTACTGGCATTAGATAGCACCGATGATAAAGCTGTGGTAAATAAAGCAATGCATGAATGGTATGAAGCAAAACAAAAGGATTTCCCGACCTGGTCAAAAAAATATCAAGTGAAATATAACGGCAGTACTAATGAAAAATTAGAAAAGCAATTGGCATGGGTTAAATTAACGGAAATAAAAAGCACTCCTACCATACTGGTAAACGGGTATGAATTACCTTATCCTTACCAGGTAAACGACTTAAAATATTTTTAAAGAATTGCCTGCCTAAGTAAAACAGGATAGGGAAAGCCGTAACCCGATTAAATGAGGCAAAATTTAAAAACTATATATTATGAAAAATTTAAATTTCAACATGAACCAAATGTTGACAAGAGATCAAATGAAAAAAATCAGTGGTGGAATTGTTTGTCATCCAGAAGTTCCTTGTGTAGTTCCAGATAATGATTGCGGTGGCGGAGAAGGTTATTGCACATGTCTCTTATATGATATTGGTGGCTATTTTGGTTGCTATCCAAAATCAAACGCTTAACGCAAGGCCGCCTCAAATCAAGGCGGCCTTTCTTTATTCAATCCGAAGATTTGCAATAAATTAGTATAATCTTGCTAAACCATAGAACGTCTTCTAATTACTTATCAGGAACTCATGGCATAAACCACAATATTCACCCCAAACTTGGTATTATCTTCAGACAGGAAGCGTTTGTTCCTGAAATCATAGTCCCACTCACAGCCGTAGTCTTTGTTACTGTATAAAACAGCAATACGGCCGTTTATGGTAATGGCTTTCAGGTAGTCATGTATCAGGTCGTCGCCCCAGCCATTCAGTTCAAAGGCGGTATTAGGCGGGCCTTTTTCAAATTTAAAAAAGGAGTGGTATATCTCGTGGTCATTAGGAATCTTCTTCAAGGCATCACCGCCAAAAAGCTGTGCCATTTGCGCTTCAAATGATTTGGCGAAGAGCCCATCAATATCATGGTTACAATCATCAACAAACACAAAGCCGCCATTTTGTACATATTTTTTAAAGTTGGCGCGTTCCTGTTCATCAAACTGTACCAGTTTATGCCCGCTTAAATAGCTAAACGGCGATAAAAATATATCCGGGCTACTCAAAGGTACTACCTTCTCTTTCGGTTCAATGGGTATGGTGGTATATTCCAACAGCGAGTTCAATATGTTTGAAGGCATCCGTTGGTCTGTATCCCAATCACCGGAATGATAGCTAAACCGGGTAAATGTGAATTTGGCTTTTGAAATCAATGTCATTTGTCAATAAAACTCTAAAATTAATGGAAAATTTCATGCAAACTCATAAATAATTTATCTCGGTTGTAATTTTTTAGATACTTTCTTTAATTTTTATTAAAATAGGTAGTTTTTTTTCCAAAAAAGCATGATATTGTGGCAGAATTAACGCATCGACCACAATTTAATACACAATAAGGTTTGGAACTTACTGAAGACAACATAAAAGAGCTGTTAAACAAGCTTCCGCAGCTTAAAACAGAGATACAAAAAGTAATAGTTGGACAGGAGCACATATTAGATGAGCTATTAGTGGCTTTCCTGGCCGGTGGACATTGCTTACTGGAGGGTGTACCCGGATTAGCTAAAACGCTATTGGTAAAAACCATGTCGCAAGCGTTGCACCTATCATTCAGGCGCATCCAGTTTACACCCGATTTGATGCCCACGGATATTGTAGGTACAGAAATTTTAGAAGAAGACCACGTTACAGGTAAACGCTTTTTTAAATTTAACAAGGGCCCGCTATTTGCCAATATCATTTTAGCTGATGAGATTAACCGGACACCACCAAAAACTCAATCGGCTTTATTAGAGGCTATGCAGGAGTTTGAGGTAACTTACGGTGGGCAAACTTATCCGCTGGATAAACCCTTCTTTATTTTAGCTACGCAAAATCCTATTGAGCAAGCCGGAACCTATCCGCTACCCGAGGCCCAGCTTGACCGCTTTTTATTATTGGTTAGAATTGGCTACCCAACAGTAGAGGAAGAGTTTGAAGTATTAAACAGAACAACAGGTACCTCAAAGGCTACCGTTAACCCCGTAATTTCTGCCGAAGAGATTCAACAGGCACAAAAGCTGGTAAGACAGGTAAGCATTAGCGAAGATCTGATAAGATACGTAAGTTCAATAATACGTGCTACCCGCCCGGATACCACTGATTTAAATTATGTAAAAGAGTGGGTACGCTGGGGTGCAGGGCCACGTGCAGGCCAGGCGTTAATTTTAACAGCCAAAGCCCGCGCCCTACTAAAAGGCCGCTATGCCGTATTAATGGAAGATATACACGCTATGGCTGCGCCCGTATTAAGGCATCGTGTACTGATGAACTTTAAAGCGGAAGCTGAAGGCATAACGTCAGACAAAGCCACAGCCGAATTAATTAAATTGGTGGAGCGCCCAAAAACGCTATAGTTTAGACTCAAGAATTAAGATTCAGAAACCAAGGTATAACAGTCTTAACTCTCGAATCTTAGTTCTTGAGTCTATTACAAATAAATCCAAAATTGTACATCCGATATTCGAAATCAAAAAATGCTGCTTGACCCTAAAGTATTAATGACCATTAAAAACCTGCCATTATTGGCTAAAACGGTTATTGATGGGTTTATGAATGGCTTTAACAAAAGCACTGTAAAAGGCCCGGGGCTGGAGTTTAGCCAATACCGTAGCTATCAGGCCGGGGATGATCTGCGTTGGTTAGACTGGCGCATGTATGCCCGGTCGGATAGATATTACATTCGCGAATCGGAAGTGGAAACCAGCATTTCGGTAAGATTTTTAATTGATGCCAGTGCTTCCATGAATCATGATGACGGCACGATAAAAAAAATAGAATACGCACGCTTTTTAGCGGGCTCATTAGCTTACCTGGCCAATTTACAAGGTGATGCCGTGGGTTTATATGTTTTTAAAGAGGGTGGCCTGTTTTCACTGGCCTCAAAGCCAGATCCACAGCATTTGCAACGTTTATATTACCAACTGGACAATATTAAACCTTCAGGCACATTTACGCAGCCCATTCATTATAAAGAATTATTTGCAGGCTCGGGCCGTAAAGAAATATTGGTTTTTATAACAGATATGTATCAACCCGAAGGAGAGATCATGAAGCTGTTGGATTCATTAGCCGCATTAAAACATGAAATTATTGTTTTTCAGTTAATGGGACAAAATGAGCTTGATTTTGACTTTACCGGATACTCCGCATTAGAGGATCTTGAAACCGGCGAAATAATACAGGTTGGCTCCCAGGCTAAAAAACAGTATCAGGAAGCGTTACAGGCGCATTTAGAAAAAACAAGGATGCAATTGTTAAGTAAACACATTTCGCACCGGGTAATAAGCACAGCGCAACCGTTAGATAAAGCGTTGCGTGATTTTTTAGTACAAAGAAATAAAGGAGTAGTGTAGTGACCGTGAATTAGAGGCTTTTTATTAAGAAGCCAGATACAACTAATTACCCATCACCAACTTACTTATCACTGATTAACAAATTAACTAAAACGAAGTGTTCCAATTTTTAAATCCCATATGGTTATTTGCGGCGGCAGCAGTAGTTATACCTGTAGCTATACACCTGTGGAATATAAGGCCCGGCAAAGTTTTAAAGGTAGGCAGCATATCGTTAATGGATGCTGCATCGCGCAAAAGCAGCCGTAGTTTTAAATTATTGGACATTCCGCTATTTATTTTACGTTGTTTGCTGCTCATCCTGCTGGCTTTACTTTTAGCTATACCTGTATGGCAAAAAAAACTACAGGCAACTAAAGTAAAAGGATGGGTACTGGTACCTAAAGAAAGCTTACAGGATACCTATTCAAAATTTAAAACCGGTATTGATTCATTAACCAACGCCGGGTATGAATTTCATTATTTTAATCAGGGATTTGAAATAGCTGATCTGAAAAAAATAATGGGACATCCAAATGATTCTGTTTCTACAGAAACCATACAACCTAACTATTGGAGTTTGGTTGATCAGCTAAATGCAAAAGTCCCTTCTACCCTGCCGGTATATATTTTTACGCCAAACCGGATTAGTGGCTTTACAGGCTTAAAACCACAGGTAGCATTAAACCTGCACTGGCAAACCTATATCCCTGCCGATTCCTCAAGCACATGGATAGCAGGTGCCTGGTTTAACAATAACAACACCATACGCGTTGCACAGGGCATTAGCAAGCCATCGGGTACTACCTATACCTATACAAATATCCAGGCCGGCAATCAGCCTAATTCGCCGTTTAACGTCAATATTAACAATGGGCAACCAACCGTAAGTTTAAAAACCGGCGATAAAGCAACAATTAATGTAGATACAGCAGTTTTACAAATAGCTATTTATACAGATAACAATACTGCCGATGCCGATTATTTAAAAGCAGCGTTGCAGGCCGTTAGCCAGTTTACACAACACAAAACAGTTATTAAACAATACGGTGACGCTAATGCTATCCCGGCAAATCAAAGCTGGATATTCTGGTTATCAGAAAAACCAATTAGCGAAAAACTGCTGCACCAAAGCCATAATGTTTTACGTTATGAAAAAGGCAAGGTTATTGGTTCGGCGTCATGGTTAAATAATTCAGGCCAGTATAGTTTTGCATTACAGCAACAAAAGGTTGCATTATTTAAATTAATAGAAGCTAAAGTCACAGATAACAACGTATGGCGCGATGGTTTTGGGCATCCGGCTTTAAGCGTACAAAAACAGGGGCAAACTAATATCTATAGTTTTTACAGCAGGTTCAATCCAACCTGGAATGACCTGGTTTGGAGCAATGACTTCCCTGCATGGATAATGAAATTGTTGTATAACGATAACGCTACCCTATCTGATAAATATGATAAACGGGTGCTGGATGAGCAACAACTAATGCCGGTAAACAGCAATGAAACACACACGATAACGGCAAAAACCACAGGATCAATTAACTTAAGTAATTATTTCTGGCTGGTATTGGCACTGCTATTTTTAGCAGAAAGATGGCTGGCTAACAAAACACAAAATATTACTGCAAATGGCTGAGCGGGAAGGATTACATAAAATAAAAAAATTGCAGCAAACCTGGATAGGTTACCAGTTGCTGGCTGATGCATTATTAGGTGCGGCTATTGCCCTTATTTTAGGAAGCCTGATGCATTACTTATTTGGATGGTCTGTATGGATCGCTATATTGTTCTTCCTGATCGTATTTGGTGGATTATCTGCCATACGCCGCCCGTGGCAGATCACGCTACATGCCATTTGCGGCTTTCTAAACATTTCTTATCCCGAACTGGAAGAAAGCAGCGACCTGCTGATTAAATCTGAAAATAGTTTAAATATATTAGAGCAATTGCAGCTTAGCAAGGTAGAATATGCTTTACAGCAAGTACCTGCCCTGCCGCAGCAATTTACCAAACGTTTAAAATTTGCTGCGTTATTGGTTGTTATTGCCTGCGTTTTAAGTTTTATAGTAGCTAAAGTCCATTGGCAATCAGCAGGTAATAGCTTTTTCAGCTCGAACCCGTCATCTAAAAATACACCACCCGAAAATATATTACCGCAAATTGAATCGGTAAATGTAAAGATCACCCCTCCTGGATATACCGGTAAATCAAGCTACGATCAGGATAAATTTACCATAAACGCCGAGGAAGGCGCCGAAGTTAGCTGGACCATTAATACCAACGTAACTATAAAAAATGTATGGCTTTTATTAAATGAAAAAGAAAAATTGCCATTAACAGCAGCTAATGATGATAAAACAAAATGGATAGCTAAAAAAACAATTACCCAGCCCGGGTTTTACCAGGTAAGTATTGATGGCAAACTGTCTGACCTGTATCAAATACAGGTTATTAAAGATGGCCTGCCGATTATTCGTGTAAAAACCCCCAAACAGTATACCCACATTGATGCCGGCGAAAAGCCAAAGGTTAATTTAATGGTTACCTTAAATGATGATTATGGCGTAACCGATGCGCAAATAATGGCTACCGTAGCCAAAGGCAGTGGTGAAGCGGTGAAATTTAAAGAATATAAAATAAATTTTGCTACCTCATTTCAGCAGCATAATCGCCAGTATGATGTGCAAAAACTACTTGACCTGCCCAGCTTTGATATGGAACCCGGCGATGAGCTGTACTTTTACATACAAGCGCAGGATAATCATCAGCAAAAAAGCCGTACAGATGTTTTCATAGTTTCTATACAGGATACGGCTCAATTGTTAAGTATGGACGGGATAGTAAACGGATCAAATATAAAACCAGAATTTTTCAGAAGCGAACGCCAGATTATCTTAGATAGTCAGCAATTATTAAAGGAAAAAGACACCATCAGTGCAGAAGCATTTAATAAACGCTGTAATGACCTGGGCACTGATCAAAAAATGTTACGCTTACGGTATGGCAAATTTTTAGGCGAGGAAGATGAAAGTGGTAAAGAAGGAAACGACGAGCTGGCCAAAGTAGAAAACTTTAGCAATGCGGAAATGATACAGGAAGCCTATACAGATAAGCACGATAATGCCGAAGATGCCAGTTATCTGGAGCCTGCTATTAAAGAACAGCTAAAGGCTACCCTTACTGAAATGTGGAAAGCCGAATTGCAATTACGGATGTATAAACCTGCCGATGGACTGCCTTTTGAATATAAAGCATTGCGTTTATTGAAAGACCTGCAACAAAAATCCCGTGCTTATGTGGCTAAAACATCATATAATCCACCACCTATTAAAATTGAAAAACGGTTATCCGGCGACCTGAGCAAAATTATTCAGCCTGTTAGTCAGCAAAATATAAAAGCATCGGCAGACCGTTATGAAACACTTAAAAAAGCGGTTGCCATACTTGACCAGCTAAAATACACACCTGTTTTAAACAGTAATGATAAGCTAACCCTTGAGCTTGCCGAACAACAGTTAAGCGAAAAAGCATCGACAGAACCAGGTATATATTTGCAGGCGGTAAGTGCCATGCATCGTTTGCTGGCTAAAACCAACAAAACAACCGATATTGCTATTATTGAAAAAGCAATACAAAAATCATTACCGCAAGGCAATATAACGCCTTCCCCATCTAAAACAACAGCAGACATGGGATTGGCGCAAGGTTACTATAAAAATCTAAATCATCTAAACCGATAAATAATGAACTGGACTATATCGGTTATTTTAATTTGCGTTTTACTGGCCATTTTTACTATTTGGATAGAATACCGACGTGATAACCGCAGCCGCTTAGCATGGCGCATACTGGCTTCTATAATTGCTATTGTGGCCTTAGCCTGTATAGCATTACCCATAACCTACCTCACCGAAACCAAAACAACCGGTGATAATGACGCTGTATTATTAACCGAAAATTATAGTGCTGATAGTATAAGTCACGCAGGCTATAAAATGATATTTACAACCGATAAGGCGATTAAAAAAGCTTATCCAAAAGCTACTTTATTAAGTAACATACAGGATATTAACAACATACACCCGGCAATTAAGCAATTACATATTTTAGGTTATGGTTTAGACGAGTACGAATTACAACAACTAAACCATATACCGGTAATCTACAATGCCCCCTCAATACCGGCAGGAATATCTGCCATAAACTGGCCGGGGCAATTAAAGGCGGGTGAATTATTGCAGGTACAGGGCAGCTATAATAATACTTTATCACAGCCGGTAAAACTTCTGTTAAAAGGATTAAACACATCAATGGATTCGGTTAATATTCCGGCAGGAAAATCAACCAGCTTTGAATTAGCCACACTACCTAAAGTTACAGGACGCGTGGCATATACTTTTTTGGCATTGAACGGAAAAGACACCTTAGAAAAAGGAAGTGTGCCGGTAACTATTGAGGCTGCCAAACCAATAAAAATATTACTCTTATCAGCTTCGCCTGATTTTGAAACAAAATTCCTAAAAAACTGGCTTGGCCAAAACGGATATGTAGTGGCTTCAAGGGCTGCCATTAGTAAGGATAAAACCAGCCAGGATTTTGTTAATATGGAAAAAGAGCAGTTAGATCATTTGTCTGCTGCATTACTTAACAAGTTTGACGTAGTAGTAGGCGACCTGTCAACCCTTAAAAGCTTAAGCCCTGCAGAAAATGCAGCGCTCAAACAACAAGTTGATCAAAACGGACTCGGAATAGTTATCCGCGCGGATAGCTCGGGTAAAGCAACCTCATGGTTGCAAAATGATTTTGGAGTAAATACGGTGTCTGCTAAAACAGCCGCTGTTCCTTTACTACTACAAGGGCAAAAAAATAAAACGGCTCCTTTGTCTGTTGACCCTACCTATATTGCAGATCGCAATAATATCCAAAATCTTGTTTTTGACAATCAAAACCACATTTTAGCCGCCACCACATTAAGTGGCCAGGGCAAATTAGTATTTACCACTTTACGCAATACTTATACATGGATGCTGGCCGGAAGCAATAATGATTATAGCGCGCTATGGTCTTTATTAATTAATAAAGCTGCGCGTAAATTGCCGCCTGCAGCTAACTGGGCGGTGACATCACCAATTGCCGGGGTTAATGAGCCCGTAACTGCGCAATTACAAAGTAGTGCCACACCAGTACAAATAACCATTGATCATGCTGTGGTATCACCAGTGCAAAACGCGCTAACTGCTTATGAATGGAACTATAATTACTGGCCGCAAATAGCCGGATGGCACCAAATAAATTCAAACGAAAAAAATTCATTTTGGTGGTATGCCTATCCAAAAAACAATTGGAATATGCTAAGAAATTCAAAAAAAATAGCTGATACAAAAAAATATTCCGATAATAGAAATGCAATTACAACCGTAACAAAACAAATACATCAAAAAGTACCTATTGAAGTGTCAAAAATGTATTTTTACCTGCTTTTGCTTGCTTGCATTACCTTTTTATGGGTAGAAAAGAAGCTATTAGCCTAATAAAACACAATTATTTTATACAATCTAAAATCAGGAGGAGTAAAACCTTGAAACGTAGAGACTTTATTTATTTATCGGGCGTTGGTGCCGGGGCGTTGCTGCTCCCCAACTATTCTGCATTTGCCATTGATCAGGCACAGGCGCTTGAACCAATTGACGCGAAAGCTAAAAAAGAACTTGCAGATGTAGCCCTTAATGTGGCCAAATCAAACGGTGCGTCTTATGCCGACATTCGCATTGGCAGGTATTTTACCCAAGCCATTGGCACCCGCGAGAACAGGGTACAAAACATAGGCAGTACAGAGTCATACGGTGTTGGCGTACGTGTGTTGGTAAACGGTGCATGGGGTTTTGCAGCCACTAACGATGTAACCAAGGATGGTGTATCTAAAACTGCCAAAAATGCTGTAGCAGTAGCTAAAGGCAATGCTAAAATAAACAATGCTCCGGTAGAGTTAGCCCCTCAGCAGGGTTATGGTGAAGTGAGCTGGAAAACACCTATTGAAATTAATGCTTTTGAGATACCCATTAAACAAAAGGTTGATTTGTTGTTGGGCGTTAATGCTGTAGCAATGTCGGGCGGTGCCAGCTTTGTAAACTCACGGATACAAGCTATTAATGAACAAAAATATTTTGCTTCAACAGATGGTTCTTATATTGATCAGGATATACACCGTTTTTACCCAAGTTTTGATGTTACAGTAACAGACCCGGCTTTGGGTGCTTTTAAATCTGTTGCTTCATTAAGCTCACCGGTAGGTATGAGCTATGAATATCTTACACCATCTGAAAGTGAAAAGGTAAAAGGTATTGTAACCCGTTATAAAAACAGGTACGATATTATGGAAGATATTAAACAGGCTACCGCAAATGCTAAAGAGAAGATCAAAGCAAAATCTGTCGAGCCGGGCAAATATGATATGGTGCTTGATCCATCACACTTATGGTTAACCATACATGAGTCTGTAGCTCACCCTACCGAACTTGACCGCGTATTAGGCTATGAAGCCAACTTTGCAGGTACCAGTTTCTTAACTTTAGATAAATTAAAATCAGGTAATTTCCATTTTGGCAGCAAAAACGTAAACATTGTTGCTGATAAATTACAAAAAGGCTCATTAGGCGCAGTTGGTTATGATGACGAAGGTGTAAAATGCGGTAAATGGGATATTATTAAAGACGGTGTACTGGTTAACTTCCAGGCAATTCGTGACCAGGCACATGTTATTGGCTTAAAAGCTTCACAAGGTTGCTGCTATGCACAATCATGGGATGCGGTACAATTTCAACGCATGCCAAACGTATCCTTACAACCGGGTAAAACCCCAATGAGCGTTGATGATATGATAAAAGGAGTTGAAAAAGGAGTTTACATTGTTGGTAACGGCTCATTCTCTATTGATCAGCAACGCTATAACTTCCAGTTTGGCGGGCAGTTATTCTACGAGATCAAAAACGGTAAAATTGTTGGCATGCTTGACGATGTGGCTTACCAAGCTAATACAAATGAGTTTTGGAGTTCATGTGTGGCCGTTTGCGATGAGCGCGATTATCGCT
>DASWOZ010000073.1:0-1943 GCA_036398535.1 Mucilaginibacter sp.
TTTTAAACCGAATGAAATTCCCGGATCATTTAGAGGGCAAAATAAAGACATTATTGGCTGTGCCAATTATATTCAGTGTGATATATTGGATATCCAAAGAACCTAAGTTTTCATGTGATAGTTATGCAGGAAACTTTAAAAACAATTACGAATGTCACTTAGTGTTAACAAAAATTGAAACGGGTTCGGGCAGCATAACTTTTTATGGAACTGATTTAAAGACAAAATTACCGATATCTGTTACCGATTATTCCAAGCATATTAATGACAATATCGAAAATTTTAAGATCGGCGATACGGTGATAAAAAATAAGGGGCAATACACCATAACCATCAAACGGGGCGATAAGAAAATACTGGTTCCCTTTATATGCGACCGGGAATATCCGGACACATTAGCTACTCATTAATGCCAATTTTTAAGCGAATTATAAGCGATATTATCCTCCAAAAACCCATTAAATTTAAAATCCTTACATTTGCCCCATGGAAATCCTGCCTGATGACCTGCAACACTATTTGGATGAGCACTGCGAACCGGAACCGGAAGTGCTTAAAAAAATAAACCGCGACACCTATTTGAAAGTGTTGAAACCGCACATGTTATCGGGGCATTACCAGGGGCGTTTGCTTAGTTTTTTGAGTAAAATGATGCAGCCCCGGCGCATTTTGGAGATAGGGACCTTCACCGGTTACGCTACAATTTGCCTGGCGGAAGGATTAACGGAAGATGGTGTCATCCATACCATTGAAGTTAACCGCGAAATGGAAGAAATGCTTAATTCACATTTTAAGCTAACAAATGTGGATAAAAAGATAAAGCTTCATTTTGGCGAAGCTATACAGGTAATAGCTGATTTACAGCACGAGATTTTCGATCTGGTGTTTATTGATGCTGATAAAAAGAATAATTATACCTACTTTGAGTTAATATTAGACAAGGTTAGGCCCGGAGGATTGATAATAATTGATAATGTTTTGTGGAAAGGAAAGGTGTATGGCGACGCAAATGATGCCGATACACAAACAATTCGCAAACTAAATGACCAGATTTCCGTAGACAGCAGAGTTGAGAAATTAATACTGCCAGTCCGTGATGGAATACTGCTCATCAGAAAAAAGTTAATTATGAAAAAACTCTTACTGGTTACAGTACTGTTAATTTCAACATTGGCCGCTTCGGCACAAAAAAACACCTCGGTATCCTATATCGATAAGTTTAAACAGGACGCAGTACGCATTATGCAGCAAACAGGGATACCCGCCAGCATTATACTGGGTGTAGCCATGCACGAGTCGGCTTGCGGGAACAGTACAATAGCCCAGCACCTTAACAACCAGTTTGGTGTTAAAGGAGGCGGCACATCGGTTTACTACAAAAACCACAAAAAAGTAAAATCATCATACAAACAATACGATTCCATCACTGAATCATTTGAAGATTTTGCCCGCATTATGACCGAACGTAAGCAATTCAGCCACCTGGCCAATCAGCTTACGCAGTATGATTATGTGGCCTGGGCCAAAGGCATACAGCGCAGTGGCTACGCCAGCAGCCACAAATGGTCGGCACAGGTATTGGGTTTAATAACCAAGTACAAACTTTACGACCTTGACCAAACCCCGGTTGATACACTTCAGTATGTAAAACCCGCACCTGTTGCAACAGGCAACCAACCCCAATTAGCAAACAATCATTAATAAATACTTTTAAAAGTATTATTTTGGCTGAAACTTTTCGATCTCTTTAAACTGAGATTTAGCTATTTATGCGTAAAACAATTTATTTATTGGTTGCTATCGCCGCGTTCAGTTCGTGCTCGGCACGTAAAGGAACCATCAGCAACTGGCAGGCACAACGTAATAACCGTGCCATACAACAACAAAACAGCGGGTCGATCGCCGGTTATCAATCATACACTTCACTTACCTATATAGCCCGG
>DASWOZ010000074.1:0-2000 GCA_036398535.1 Mucilaginibacter sp.
CTTTACCATCAATTGCGTTAACCGCGTTTTTAAGCAAATTCTCCAACACCCAGTCAAATAAAGGAATATTTAATCCGGCCTTTAATTCGGGATTGCCAGCCATTTCAAAGCTGATATTATTACTTACCCGTACCCTAAAATAATCTACAAAATCTTTAACTACTTCGTAAACTGAATGTGTTTCCAGCTTAGGAACAGAGCCGATTTTTGAAAAACGGTCGGCTACAATTTCCAGCCGTTTAACATCATTTTCCATTTCGGCCATTAACGGGTCATCCTCGGCGTTGAACTTATCTTTAATTAGTTCTATCCATGCCATTAATGAGGATATGGGGGTACCTAACTGATGAGCGGTTTCTTTTGCCAACCCAACCCAAACCTGGTTCTGTTCAGATTTGCGCGAAGAGTTAAAAGCAGTATAAGCCAGCAATAAAAAAACAGCAATAACCGAAAGCTGTATGTAAGGGAAGTATTTTAACTGTGTAAGCAGTGCCGAATCTTTATAATAGATCAATGAATAGTTATTGTCGCCGCTGCTTATGCCGGGTAAAATGATCTTGATAGGCTCATGCTGCGTTTTCATAGTTTGCAGCTCATCCCTAAAATACTCCGGGTCATACTGTTTATGCGGGGCGCCCTCCACATAAGTTTTGGTGGTATCAAGGCCCTTGGTAGTTAAAATATCGCCTTTTTCATCAGTAACAATAGCGGGCACAATTGAACTATCGCGAACAGCAAAAACGTAAGGCAAAAAATCATTATCGTCTGATGTAATGCTTTGCTTCATGCTAAGGGCCCATATCTGCGCGCGTTTGCGCTCAGACCGGGCAATGTGTTTAACCAGGTAATTAGTATATAGCAATGATCCGCTGGCAATAACTACCGCAAAAACAAGTAATATATATTTCCAGAGTTTTTTATGTTGATAGGCGTTGATCATATTTTGTCCCAAATAACGTAAATAGGTTTGTATAATTATAATGTTGAAGTGAATTAGTCTTGAGTTCTGAGTCTTGAGTCAAAAGTCCGACTTTAGACTTACGACTATTAACTTTCCCACTTGCAGACTAAAACTTATCTTTGCGCAATCATGTCAGATAAAAGAGTTAGAGTAAGATTTGCACCAAGCCCAACAGGGGGCTTACATTTAGGCGGCGTACGCACGGCATTGTTCAATTATCTTTTTGCTAAAAAGCATAATGGCGATTTTATATTAAGAATAGAAGATACCGATCAAAACCGTTATGTAGAAGGTGCGGAAAACTATATAATAGATTGCTTAAACTGGTGCGGTATTACGCCGGATGAAAGCCCGGTTACGCCGGGTAATTATGCGCCTTACCGCCAAAGTGAGCGAAAAGGCCTTTATCGTGAATATGCCGAAAAGTTAGTGATGGAAGGCTATGCTTACTACGCGTTTGATACACCCGAAGAACTGGACCGTAACCGTAAAGAAATACCTAACTTTCAATATGGCCATGCCTATCGCGATACGTTACGTAACTCCTTATCCTTACCGCAGCATGAGGTTGATGCCTTATTAGCATCGCATGAGCCGCATGTGATACGTATTAAGATGCCTGCTGATGAAACCGTTGGCTTTAACGATATGATACGCGGCCACGTTAGTTTTGATACTAATTTGGTTGATGATAAGGTGTTGTTGAAAGCAGATGGCATGCCTACCTATCATTTGGCCGTGGTGGTTGATGATTATCTGATGAAAATTTCGCACGCTTTTCGTGGCGAGGAATGGCTGCCATCGGCCCCGATACATATATTATTATGGCAATACCTGGGCTGGAAAGCCGATATGCCGCAATGGGCGCATTTACCATTGATATTAAAGCCAGACGGACATGGTAAATTGAGCAAGCGTGATGGCGCACGCCTGGGTTTCCCGGTTTATGCGATGGAATGGTTTGATGCCAAAACTGGCGAACATACACCGGGTTTCCGCGAGATGGGCTTTTTGCCCGAAGCGTTTATTAACTTTTTAG
>DASWOZ010000075.1:0-5270 GCA_036398535.1 Mucilaginibacter sp.
CAAAATAAGTTATGCCAATGATGGTCCGCAATACTTTTTGCCTACTAATTTAAAAATAGGCGCTGCTAACACCTGGAATTTAGATCAGTACAATCAATTAACCTTAACGCTTGACTTAAATAAGTTGTTAGTGCCTACCCCGCCTGTAAGGGATGCTAACGGAAATATAACTTCGGGCTCTGATGATAATGTTTCGGTACCTGCTGGTATTTTTGGTTCATTTACAGATGCACCGGGTGGTTTTAAGCAGGAGATACAGGAGATTACTTATTCTACAGGTCTGGAATATTTATACAATAAACAATTCGCTATAAGGGCCGGTTATTTTTATGAAAATCCTAACCAGGGTAATCGTCAGTATGTTACGTTGGGCATAGGTTTAAAATATGACGCTTATAGTTTTGATTTTTCTTACCTGGCAGCAAGTCAGCAAAACAGCCCGCTGGCCAACACATTACGTTTTACTTTATCGGCCAAATTTGGCCAAACAAAATAATCAATGGCAAAAATTAAAGTAGGTTTCGGTTTTGATGTACATCAGTTAAAAGGGCAGCATCCCTTTGTTTTGGGAGGGGTAAATTTAGCGCATCATTCGGGCGCGTTCGGCCATTCAGATGCTGATGTATTATTACACGCTATTTGTGATGCACTACTGGGCGCTGCCAATTTGCGCGATATTGGATTTCATTTTTCAAATACTGATGAACGCTGGAAAGGTATCAGCAGTTTAATATTGCTGCAAAATGTGGTGCTGTTATTAAAAGAAAAAGGTTGGGCAATAGGAAATATTGATGCGATGGTTTGTTTGGAAGCGCCTAAAATAAACCCGCATATTCCGGCTATGAAAATTAACATTGCCAAAGCCGCCGGTATTGATGAAGAAGATATTTCTATCAAAGCAACTACCAACGAGCAATTGGGCTTTATTGGCCGCGAAGAAGGCGTAGTTGCTTATGCGGTTTGTTTGATTGAAAAGAATTAGAAGAGGTTAGAAAAGCTGTTTAAAAATAATACAAGGATGTCATTGCTGTAAGCGATAGTATGTCTTAGCCACACTACAGACACTTCCCCGCAATGCGTTTTAATGAATTTTAAACAGCTTCTGAGGGAGGCATTATATCAATTGATAATAGCTTTACTTATCATCTACCACAGCTTCTTTCATGCTTACGTTTCCAGTACGCTTCAATGTTCCCCAGGCACTTAGCTCGCCTTTCATGGCTTTGCGTATGGCCTTAAACAAAATATAGTACATAAGCTGGCGCCAAACAAAACGCTGTGGAATAATATAAACCAGTTTCTTATAATCCTCTTTCTCCATCCAGAAGGCAATAATAGCCACCAGGAAATCGATCAATACAAACGCCACATAATAAGTGATGATCTTGCCCGGCTTATCGCCAAATAAACCGATAACCATCATCAAATCTGCCAGTGGGGAAAACAATGGGAGTATGATCTGAAAAATGAGAATATTCGGCATGCCAACCATGCCAAAAAACTTGTATTTTTTATTAAACAACGCGCTGCGGTTTTTCCAGAAACTTTGTATTACACCAAAACTCCAGCGGAAACGCTGTTTTAATAACGCGTCTAATGTTTCCGGGGCTTCTGTATAGGCAATGGCCTCGGCACAATTTTTTACGATATAACCCTGTTTTAATATCCGCATGGTTAGATCACAATCCTCGGCTAAAGTATCATAAGTAAAGCCACCTGCCTGGAATACTGCTGATTTACGGAATGCGCCAATAGCACCCGGAACAACGGTTATGCTGTTTATCAGGTCAAAAGCGCGCCTGTCCATATTTTGCGCGGTAATATATTCTATAGATTGCCAGCGGGTAATGATATTGTTTTCATTACCTACTTTAACCGTGCCTGCTACGGCGCCTATTTCATCATCTGTAAAATAGGTCATTAAATGATACACCGCGTCGTTTTTTAACTGGGTATCGGCATCTATACAAACTACAAAATCAGTTTGCGCATGTGTAATGCCAAAGTTTAATGCCGATGCTTTGCCACCGTTTGGCTTAGTTAACACGGTAACCAGCGGGTTATTTCCGAAGGCAGCATTAACCATTTCATAGGTTTTGTCTTTTGATCCGTCATCAACAAAAATGATCTCGAAATGTGGGTATGCTATTTTTAATAAGCTATCAATAGTTTTTATAGCCGTTATCTCTTCATTATAAGCCGGAACGATGATGCTTACCGGCGGTAATTTATCTTTAGGGACACGTGCTGTTACTTGTTTTTTATCAGTAGCATATTGCCTTATAGCCAGTATGCCAATTAATACAATACGCCCGATAGCCAGGAAAATTGCCGACAGAAACAGGTACAACAAAAAGTAGTTGCCGTAAAAATAACCCTGAATAAATATATCATATAATGAACCCATTATACCACCGTCATTCTTAATTGGCGGCATCAGGTCGGCTTTGGTTTTGCCTAAAACATCAGCTATGGTAGTAAATGTGTAGCCATGCGTTTTAAAATAGTGTATAATTTCGGGCAATGCCTTTACCGTTTCTTCGCGTGTATCGCCACCTGCATCATGCAGCAAAAGCATGGACCCATTTTCATGCTGCCGTATAGTGCGGGCAACAATACTATCGGCAGTTACACCGGGTTGCCAATCCCAGGGGTCAATAGACTCACCTACGGTAATATAGCTTTGCCTGCGGCTCTCAGCAACCGGAATTACTTCGGCCAGTGTTTGCGGCTCAGCATCCGCGTTAAAAGGCGGCCGGAACAGGATGGTACTTCTACCCGTAACGGATTCAATCAATTTACGCGTAGCATTCAATTCCAATATTACCCGGGGAATGCTTACCACAGAAATATCGGGGTGGAAGAAGGTGTGATTACCAATTTCGTAACCTTCTTCATATTCGCGTCGTAGTATCTGTATATTCTTCTCAGCCATGGAACCCACCACAAAAAACGCGGCCGGTACTTTTTCGCGTTTTAATATATCTAAGATTCGCGGCGTATAATCCGGATCGGGGCCATCATCAAAAGTTAATACGATCTTTTTAGGCGCGTAACCATATTTTTTGATAACATATTTGGTAGGCAGTTGGATATACTTCTGATTGGTGATCACAAAATTTGTGGTATCCATCCGCACATCAATTTTGCCCGGCATAGGCTTGGTCATTAAGTCCAATACCTCACCGTCACCATCATAAAATATCTTATTACCTAATCCAACAGTATCTAATCGCCTAACGTCAAGCCCGGTTTTTCTTAACGAATCAATGGAAAGGTTTTTCTGGAAGAATGTCCATAACCTCGGATCTTCCGCACCCAGGCGCCATAGCGCAACTCCGCCGGTTGCCCAATCATCCGCCATACGGATAACGTTAAAATTAGTGGCCGCGTCTGTAAAATAAACGGTATGCGGTATGCCATCCTCGGCAGTATAACCAAAATGCAGGTTGGCAGATACAGGATCAAAGGTAAGCGTACTTTTATTTTCCTGCGCGGTACTGATCGCTTTTTGGTAACTAATGTAATGGCCTATAGCGTTCTGTCCCCAGTCATACCCGCCGCCGGCAATAGTTAAAATAACTTTTTCACTCGGTATTTTTGAGCAAACATCGTCCAGGATCTGTTCAACCCAATGCTGGTTAGAAAGATCGCCCGGATTGGTTCCTTCACCATGCTGATCAATGGCCATAACAAACAAATAGTCATTGTAATGCTGTAATTGCACTATGTCAAACTGTTCATCATCAGGCACCACATTTTGGGTTACCAACAAGCCCTTAGCATGCAGGGTGGCATATAATTCTTTTTGGAAAGTTATATAATCGGGTGTCTTCCTGTTTTTAACATTATCAAAAGCAAGATTTATTCCCTTGAATTTATACTTAAGTAGCTGTACAACAATGCTGTTAATAAAAGTAGCCCTAAGCTTTGCATTTTGAATAATGCGGTCAATATCCTTAGTGTCAAAATTGCCGGTTACATTGTTAACATTAACATAGTTTGATAAGGAGATAATAACCGGCTTTTTGTAGTTTTTATTAATGTGCAGCAGGCCGGTGTCAATTTTTGCCAGGATAGTATCAGCGCCGGGTTTCATAAAAAAGCCTTCGCTCACAATCATATCCAGCTTGGCAATATGCGTTTTTAATGCATCATATGCCTGCGACTCCCATGCCATATAAAAACCGGCATTAATACGGTCTTTATTATTGGGCCTTTTAAGTTGGTGCAAATGCCTGGCACGGGTAATCTCTTCAATTTGTGCCTTTTGGACTTTATAGTCTTTATATTTTGTTGATTTTTTTAACTGTTCAAGCTCCTCTTTGGTTAACTTTTTTGGAGCCGGGTTTAAGTTGGGTAAGTTCGGGTACTGTTTTGAAGTAATAGTAATAGCCGCGCCAACCACGCTGCCCGCAAGTACAATTAATAATATCCGGCTAAGCCATTTAAACCGGTTCCATCTACCGGGCGTATCAGCTTGAAAAACCTGCTTATCGGCCATTAAATAACGTAATTTTAGGTGATATTATGTAGGAATGTAGGTTCAATAGGTATTATTTATGTGCTTTAACAGGCTCAACGTCCGAAAAATCAACACCGCATTTACAATTGCTGCCGCAACTTTTTTTTGCAAACAGATTTTTATAAACAAGCCTGCAAACATAAAATACAGCTGCAGCGAATATGATTAAAATTATAATTAACTGGATATTCATCGTCACAAATTTAATACATTTTTAGTACTTCAACACTATATACGTATAGACACATGAAAAAGTATAAAGTTTAGTCTTTTATACGGTCACACTCCGGCAAAATTATTCATTTTCATAATTGCCTGATCTAAGAAGTTAGGAATAATAGTGTTTTGTGTGTGCGTTATCATCTCCGGATCGTCCAGCCGGTCTAAAATTTGGTTGTATTTATCCGGGCCGTGTTGTTGTATAAGTTCATTCTTTTTGTCTTCTTTCAACAATAATGATTTTGTGCCCTCGGCATCAGCCTCGGGATGGAATTGAGTGCCGGTAAAATATTCACTGAACCGTATAGCCATCATGGCACGCGGAAGATCAACATATGGTCTGTCTTTTTCAATAGCCAGTAACTGCATCCCCAAATCAACAAAACGTTTTTCATCAGGGTTAATCACTTGCCAACTGCGTGAATCAACAGCGTAAAAGGGATCATGCAAACCTTTATAAATCGGATCGGTCTTGCCCGGTTTGGTTAAATGAACGGGTAGCACACCAAATGACGGCGAGCGCCGC